>DASZRR010000073.1:0-5990 GCA_035549055.1 Patescibacteria group bacterium
GACAGTTAGTAAATCTGGGAGCACCTATACGAGGCATGACTTCAGGCAGAGATTTCCAGCTCTCAAGCGTAGCTATGAGACCTCTCAATATGTGAGTAAACACCCTGTCGCCTGGATATCAGATGAGGTAGTCAACGCTTATGCCGGAGGGGCATATATTATGGGAGTAAGCCCTATTTTTATTGGCGCAGATACGCCACCACTGGGGAGGTACTTTATTGGGATATCAACTCTTATATTTAACAATGAGAATGAAATAAATCTTTTTTTTGCTATTGGATCACTAGTCATGATGTACATCCTGGCGCGTAGGATCTGTAGCACCGTTTTTGCTGCCTTGGCTCCGGTAGCGTTTTTCTCAAGTGAGATAATTTTTCGAAATCAACTGTTGTACACGCCACTTTTGGATATTATGCAGCTTTTGGTCCTCTTATGTTTTTTTTATGTTTTTATGCTCGGTTTTGAAACAAAAAAAAGGAAATATTTCTATTTTGCTTTAGCATCATTTTTTTTGGGGATGTTTATCTCGATTAAATTCTTTGCGACGGGAGTGACGCTTGTCGCTGCGACGGTTATTCTTCTTGTCATCTATAAAAAGTTTTCTCAATTTGTTGATTACCTCATCACTCTTCCGATTGCTGTAGGAGTTTTGCTAGGATCTTATCTGGATACGTTATTTTCCGGTACCAAACTTTCTCACTTTCTTGGTATCCAAAAGTGGGTTTTTTTGTATCATAAGAGCCAACTTATTTTGCCTTTTTCAATCTGGGCTCTTCTACTTTTGAACAAATGGTATGTCTGGTGGGGAGCTACACCAGTTATTCACGATACACAATGGCAGGTAACCTGGCCCATCATTACTGTAGGAACAGTTCTTACTGGCATACTAATTCTTAGCAAAAAAATACCTCGCAGTCCCTGGGTTGAACTGCTACTTCTTTGGAGTGGATGCTATCTGTTATTTTTTAGTTTTGGACAGATTGCCAGTCGTTATTTTGTCATTTTGTTACCGGTTTTTTATATCTGCAATTCCTATATGATAGAAAAAGTTGTAGCAAAAGTCCTTAAGAAAATTCTATGAAAATAGCTATCGATATTTCGCCACTCTCATCCGCTCATCGCGTCCGGGGAGTTGGTTTTTATCTCGCGCATCTTAAGGAGGCTCTAGACAAGACGACCAAACATGAATTTATCTATTTTGTTGAGAAAGCTCCAGACGATGTCGACCTCATTCATTATCCCTATTTTGATCCTTTTTCACGTAGTTTTTCTCAGAAGAACGATATTCCCCTTGTGGTGACGGTCCATGATCTCACTCCCCTTGTCTTTCCCAAACACTTTCCAGCTGGATTACGGGGGAATCTAAATTGGCAGTTCAATAAATTTTTCCTTCGATCAGTTAGTCAGATTATCACAGATTCGCAATGTTCTGCTAGTGATGTGAGTAAATACACGGGTGTTGCCAGTAAAAAAATCACATCTATTTATCTAGCTGCCGGGAAAGAATTCAGACCAGGTCCAAGACATCTGGAATTAGCCAAAAAATATAACATTCCCACACGATTTGCTCTTTATGTGGGCGATGTTACCTGGAATAAAAATTTACCACGAGTTATCAAGGCAGCGGAAAAAGTTAAACTACCCTTAGTCTTGGTCGGCAAGGCAATTACTGAGAAGGATTTTGTGAAGAGTAATCCTTGGAACAAGGATCGGATAGAGGTGCAGGCATTGTTGAAGACAGCAAAAAATATTCATGCTTTAGGATTTGTTGAGTCTGAAGATCTCGTGAAATTTTATCAGACAGCAGAGATGTTGGTTATGCCTTCGCTGTATGAAGGATTTGGATTACCTGTTGTCGAGGCTATGCAGTCGGGGTGTCCGGTGGTGACATCCAAAGAAGGGTCTTTGGGAGAGGTGGCAGGAGAGGCAGCGTATCTCGTCGATGCTTATTCAGAAGACAGTATCGCGGAGGGAATAAAGATGGTTTTTGACTCAGAAAAAATCCGTAAGGAACTTACAGAGAAAGGATTAAAACGTGCCAAAGAGTTCTCTTGGGATAAAACAGCTACCCAAACAATCGCAGTTTATGAGAAAACCATTTCACATTGAGCGCAATTTTCCTCATCATAGCTTAGTTCGCGCTATTCTTGGGTGGGGCGGAATACTACTTCTGGCATATGTCTTAGGCAATTTTTTTATTTTGCAAAGGGTTGGATATCTTGGGGTAACTCCTTTGGCTAATTTTGACGGTGTACATTATTTATCTATTGCGCAGCATGGCTATTTTCAGTTTGAACAGGCTTTTTTCCCTTTGTTCCCACTCCTTATTGCTCTTTTAACGCGGTTGTCTCATCTCTCATATTTTGCGTCTGGAGAATTCGTAGTCGTTACGTCTCTTATCTTTGCTCTTGTATATTTTTGGAAATTAGTCAGGATCGATTTCTCTTCTGAGAAGTCAGATTTGGCAGTTGTTTTTTTGTTGCTCTTTCCCACAGCATTCTACTTGGCAAGTATATATACAGAGAGTCTGTTTTTGGGTCTTGTTTTTGCATCACTTTATTATTTACGAAGAAAAATGTTATTGGTAGCTAGTCTTTTGGGCTTGCTGGCAAGCGCGACGCGAGTAGTTGGTGTACTTCTTGTGATTCCTTTTGCCGTCGAACTTCATTGGCTATGTGATCAAAAAAGTTTGCTTTCTTGGGTAACTATTAAAAGATTTTATCCCTTGCTCATTATTCCTCTTGGTCTTCTAGGTTATATGGGGTTTCTCTGGGAAAAATATCAAGATCCTCTGCTTTTTTTTCACTCGCAGTCAGCATTCGGAGCAAATAGGAGCTCAGGGAAGATTATATTGCTTCCGCAGGTGCTCTTTCGCTACACGAAGATTTTTTTGACTGTTACTCCTCATTCGATTGATTTTTGGATCGCATTACTTGAGATGATTACTCTCGTCTTGGTAGGTATAGGGATATTTTGGGCCTGGAAAGCAAAAATCAGATTAAGTTATATCCTTTTTAGCGCCAGTTCGTTATTGCTTCCTACTCTCACAGGGACGTTGTCAGGTCTTCCACGTTATGCACTGGCTAGCTTTGTGATCTTTATTTGGTTAGGACAGTTGCAAAGCAAAACGGGGAAAATTATCGTGATGATCCTTTTTCTTTTACTACAACTTATACTAGTTGCACTTTTTTTCAGGGGATACTACATTGCCTGAGCATTTAAGAAATGGTTTTTTTATAATAGATATATGACAGAACGTATTAAGTCACTTGTGAAACATCCCCTTGTCTCAGGGAGTTCAGTTGTTTTCCTCGGTTCTTTCGGAGCCAACTTTATTAATTATTTATTTAATCTTTCGATGGGAAGGTTGTTAACAATCTCCGACTATGGTCTTTTGACATCGCTTAATTCACTTTTTATCCTAGTTGGGATATTTAGCATTTCTTTTAATAATGTGATGGCGAAGTTCTCAGCAAAGTATTTCAGTCTGAAGGATGAACAAAGCACTGCTGTACTTATCAACTATGCTGGTAAGTTTATTCTTGTATTCTCAGGTATAATTTTTGTCTGCCTTTTTCTCCTCGTCCCGCAAATTGGGAATTTTCTGCATATCTCCAATCATTTTTTTATCGAGCTGATACTGATAGCGCTTTTTTTCGCGCTTGTGCTTTCGGTTGCTTCGGGATTTATTCAGGGAAGACTGCAATTTGTTTTTTTATCTTTTGTCACCATTATTCAACCTGTTATCAAAATCTTTATTGGTGTCGGCTTGGTATTGGTAGGATTTTCGGTCTTTGGGTCACTTGTAGGTATCGCACTCTCAACAGCTTTGCCGGCTATTGCTCTTTATGGCTATTTGATGAGAAAATTCGGTTTTAGGTCAAGCCAAAAAACAGATACGGCCTTCAAAAAAGAATTTATCCATTATATCTACACCTATTTTCTTTCTGGGGTTGGTATCTCACTCCTTTCAAATACAGATATCATATTAGTTCGCCATTTTTTTGAAGCTCAGACATCCGGGCAATACGCTGCACTTTCTTTGATGGGGAAGGCCATTCTTTATTTTACAGCCCCAATAACAACAGTGTTTTTCCCAATCATTGCTTACAAGAAGGAAAGAAAAGAACGCCTTTTTGAAGTTGTATTGCTAGCCTGTGGGATTGTCGTCGGAGTTTCGGTTATTCTTTCTGTTATTTATTTTGCGTTTCCATACTTAGTCCTTCGTGTCTTTTTCCCCAAACCTGGGTATCGAATCCTCGCTCATTACCTGGGGTATTATTCGCTCTATATCCTTGTTTTCTCCTTTGCCTCTATTCTTAACAGCTATTTTCTCTCAATTGGTCGGACGAAGGTCTATATCATTACACTTGTTGGAGCTGCCATCCAGATTGGTAGTATTATACTCTTCCATAGCTCTCTTTATGCAATTATTGCTGGGCTATTCACCGCGTCATTGGTCATGCTATTATTGTTCTTAATTTACTACTACATTCATGGAGAACATTAAAACCATCTCACTCGTCGTTCCCACGTACAAACAGGAGAGAACAATCGTTTCCAACATCAACGAGCTTGAGAAGGTGCTAAAAGAGCTGCCATATTCTTTTGAGATAATTGTCGTTGTCGATGGGTTTGTCGATAAATCTTATGAATTTCTAAAGAAATTACGTCGATCTCACCTCAAAATTTTAGGGTACGAAGATAATAGAGGTAAAGGTTTTGCTGTCCGCTTTGGCATGCTGCAGGCCAAGGGAGATATCATAGGCTTTATTGATGGCGGAATGGATATTGATCCTACAAGTATTTTGATGCTTGTTAATCATTTTATCTGGTATGATGCTGATATTGTCATTGGCAGCAAACTTCATCCTGTTTCTCAAGTGGACTATCCTTTTATCAGAAAAGTTTTGTCATGGGGATATCGGACGATGATCAGAGTGATGTTTGGCTTAAAGGTTCGCGATACACAAGTTGGTCTGAAGCTTTTCAAAAAGGAAGTTGTCATGGATGTTTTTCCGCGACTTCTCGTCAAACGTTTTGCCTTTGATATTGAGATATTGGCGGTTGCCTATGCAAGAGGTTTTAGAAGAATTTATGAAGGGCCTGTTAAATTGGTTTTTGGTAGCTCAAGCTCTATTACGGCAGGTCACTGGAGTTCTGTCTTGAGCGAAAATTTTTGGAGCGCTATTCTGCATATGTTGTGGGACACGTCAGCTGTTTTTTATCGACTAAATATTCTGGATTACTATGACAAACAGAGGTCGATGATCGAGAAAAGATAGTAGATATTAGAAAGAAATCAAAAAATTATGAAACTGAATAAATTTGAACAACTTCAAGCATGGAGAGAAGCACATGCTTTAGCATTAATGATTTATAAGGAAACAAATAAATTTCCCAATGATGAGAAGTTTCGATTGGTGAATCAATTATGCAGATCAGCCAGCTCAGTTCCGGCGAATTTGGTTGAGGGGAATGCTCGAGGACATAGGAAAGAGTTTATTCAATTTGCCTATCAGGCGAGAGGTTCGCTGGAAGAGACAAAATACCATTTGCTCCTTGCTAGGGACTTAGATTATTTGAATAGCAAAGAATATGAAGGGTTAGTAGCTCAAGCGGAAAGGACAGGAAAACTTATTAATGGGTTGATTAGATATCTAAGATCTACCAACCAAGATCGAGTAACCAATAAATGAATATTTTGATACTCAATTGGCGGGATCCCAAAAATCCCAAAAGCGGTGGGGCTGAAATCGTCACCATGGAACACGCAAAATTCTGGGTAAAAAATGGCCATAGCGTAACGTGGTTTACATCTTGCTTTGCAGGTTCTTCTAATAAAGAAAACATAGATGGAATCTCAATCGTGAGACGAGGGAACTCCTTCACTACTTATCTTTATGCCCCATTTTTTTATCTTTTGCATCGTCAAGATTTTGATATCGTTATTGACGAAATTCATGGTATTCCTTTTTTTACACCTCTCT
>DASZRR010000074.1:0-3239 GCA_035549055.1 Patescibacteria group bacterium
TTCATAAGTCTGTTTGTCATCAATTGGTACCGTATTCAAATCAAGAACTATATTTTGGTTTTGTTTGATAAATCGTAAAGCCTCTTCGATGATGGTGAGGTTTCTCAATCCCAGAAAATCCATCTTGAGAAGTCCAACGCCATCCTCGCCAACTGTATACATATCATATTGCGTTACGATTTTTTCTCCGTTCGTTTCTCTTTGTATTGGAGTATAGTCGGTAAGGTCTCGATCAGCTATCACGACACCTGCAGCGTGAACTGAGGCGTGTCTAGCAACTCCTTCAAGTTTTTTCGATATATCCAGCAGTCGTTTTGTTTCAGGCTCGGTATCATACGCTCTTTTCAGATCTGGACTTTGCGTAAGAGCCGTATCTATTGTCATTGCATGCCCCTGCCAGCCAGGCGGGATCATCTTGGCCAGGCGATCGGGGACCGCATAGGCAAGTCCCAACGCACGTCCCGCATCTCGCACACTACCACGTGCCTCCATGGTACCGAAGGTGATAATTTGCGCGACTCTATCTTTACCATATTTTTCTGTTACATATTCAATGACCTCTTCCCGTCTAATATCAGCAAAGTCTAGGTCAATATCTGGAGCAGAGGGACGATCAGGATTGAGAAAACGCTCAAAAGGCAAAGAGAAGAAAAATGGGTCGACATCGGTAATCCGAAGTGCATAGGAGACAACAGAACCTGCGGCTGAGCCGCGTCCAGGCCCGACAGCGATATTATGATCCTTGGCCCAGTTCACAAAATCAGAAACAATGAGAAAATACATCTCATAATGTTTGGTGGTGATTACAGATAGCTCATAGTCAACGCGAGTTTTGATTTGCTCAGTTATTTCTTTGTAACGCCTAGATAATCCTTCATACGTAAGTTCCTGGAGATACTCTGCTGCGGACTTGCCATCTGGTACGGCAAAGACAGGCATATGCCACTTACCAAGCTCAATAGTCACATTGCAACGATCGGCAATTTTGACGCTATTTTCTATTGCCTCAGGCAGATCATGGAAAAGCTCAGTCATCTCCTCAGGACTCTTGATATAAAAATCAGGGGAATCTACCATACTAAGTTTGCGATTTTTGTCGAGTAAGGTTAGCTGAGTTTGAATGCAGAGCAAAACTTCTTGGGCTTCAGCGTCATCTTTATGCGTATAGTGATTGTCATTGGTGGCAACTATGGGAATGCCTAATTTTTGGGAGAGTGAGATCAGCTTATCGTTAGCTATTTTTTGCGGGGGAACATCAATATGGCGTTGAATTTCAAAGTAAAAATTGCCTTGACCAAAAATTTCATTGAGTTTTTTGGCCCGTTCTTCACCCAGTGCGTCTTGACCTTCGACCAACGGTTCAGTCACAAAACCATTAACGCAGGCAGAAAGGCAAATAATACCTTCTGAGTAGCGTTTAAGAAGGTCAAGGTCGGTTCGTGGCTTGTAATAATATCCTTCGAGCCAGGAGACTGAGACGATCTTCATGAGGTTTTTGTATCCAGTCTCATTTTCAGCCAGCAAAATTAAATGATTGTAGTCTTTGTCAACGCCTGCTTCTTTGTCATGGAGGGAGCGCTTGGCAACATAGACTTCACAGCCGATGATAGGTTTGATGCCTGCTGTCTGACAGGCTTTATAAAATTTGATGGCACCATACAAATTGCCATGATCAGTAATCGCCAAGGCTTTCATGCCCAAAGATTTGGCATAGGCGACCATGTCTTTTGTTTTCTGCAGTCCGTCCAAGAGGGAGTACTCAGAGTGATTGTGGAGGTGTACAAATTCAGCCATTAGATTTTGTTAGTTGCGGGCTAACTGGTCTTCTTCTCCATTCTTCCATTTCTTTTGAACCAAAAACTTTATTTTTCCCAGCTTCCTTGGCAGCATAGAGACGCTCATCAGCTACTTCAAAAGCATCACTTACCGTTCGGTGGTCTGGTTCAACTGCGGTCAAACCAACAGTGATTGTTGCGCCAGTACCAGCGATATTTGCCTCTTGAACAGCTTTTCGTTTTTCCTCAAGTATTCTCATAGCGTCTGCCTCCGATCTAACATTTCTAAGAAATAAGAGAAACTCATCGCCACCAAACCTACAAGCTTTATCGTCTTCACGAAGACCAGAGCTGAGTATTTTAGCAATTCCTTGGAGAACTTGATCACCGACGAGATGGCCTTTAGTGTCATTTATGGTTTTGAAGTCATTTGCGTCAACTGCTGCAAGATAGTCAGGATAAGACCCAACTTGCCGACGTTCTTCGCGAAGATAGCCAGTACCAAACCTGCGATTGTGATTTATTCTCTCCTGGACTAAGTCATTAAAGAAGCGTCTGCTAAGAAGTCCAGTCAGTCCATCATGACCAGCCAGTCGTTTAAATTCTTCGATTTTCCCCTGATCTTCTTGGTGTATGCTGTGGGCTGCTTCAGCGGCGATATGGCGAGTCGTGTGAAGATCACGATTACTATAGCCTTTGGCTTTGCGGTCTTCTACTACTGCGTTGACGTGCGGGCGGATCGGTTCGTATTGTTTTCTTATTTCGCCAAATCTGCCCTGCGGGAGGCCACTACGTGTTATTTCTCCAGTACCTGTGTCTTCAGCCATAATGCCATTATGTCATGTTTTGCAATATTGGTAAAGATTATTTTTGGAGACTTTTTTCAAGCTGAGATTTCACCTGTTGTATGTCTACTTTTTTGCCAAGAGCTCGCATCGTCTGTCCGACTAAAAACATGATGACTGTCTCTTTGCCTGATTTGTAGTCTGCAACGGCCTGTTCGTTTTCTGAGAAAACTTTATCAATAATTGTTTGCAATTCAGTTTCATCAAGAGTATCAACTCGCGAGCTCTCAGCAATATTTGAAAGCAATTTTTCAACAGTGGTAGAGGAGTAGTCAATTTTTTTATTGATAATTGCGTTGGCAATTTGTTTGGGTGAGACATTCTGGTCACTTCCGAGTTGAACAGCAGCCTCGAAATAGGAACTCAACTCTTTATCACGAGTTATGATTTCAGCATCAGCTTCTTTGAGGCCAAACTCCTTGACGAAGCGGGCAATTTTGTCTGCCTGCAATTCTGGCACTCTATTTCTAAGACTGCTAATTTGTTCTTTGCTGAAAGTGAGAGGCGGGATATCAGGCTCTGGGAAATAGCGATAGTCGTTGGCTTCTTCTTTGACGCGTTGTGAGAAAGTTCCATTTTGCGACTCACTCCAGCCTCTGGTCTCTTGCAGGGGAATTTT
>DASZRR010000075.1:0-3845 GCA_035549055.1 Patescibacteria group bacterium
TTGGCTTTAATCCGTGCAAGTTCTGGTTTTATGAGCGCTAACTATATCTTGGAATATGAAAATACGGCCACGTATATTAATTGGGTTGTTGGGTTACCGTGGAATACGATGAGTCAGGATGTACTCGATTTACTCAAGGCCAAACAAATCATGGACCAAAATCACTATGGCCTGGTAGCTATTAAAGAACGAATTCTTGACTATATGGCGACAATTCTTTTGAATCTCAAACAAAATCGACAGGATATTGTTGAGCGTGCGCCAATTCTTTGTTTGGTAGGATTAGCAGGTACCGGTAAGACGACTTTAGCTAGCTCTATCGCGCAAGCTTTAGGAAAGCATTTCGAGAGAATACCTTTTGGAGGTATGGCGGATTCGAGCGCTTTGCGTGGCAGATCCAAAGCTTTTCCTGATGCAGAGCCTGGATATGTGATCAAAAAGCTTTCTCATGCACAGGCAAAAAATCCGGTTATCTTGCTTGATGAATTGGATCGTGTAACTGAATCTTCTCGGTCAGATATTATGGGTGTCTTGGTTGAACTGTTGGATCCTGAACAGAACTTTGCCTTTACTGATCATTATATAGACTATCCATTTGATCTCTCTAAGGTGCTTTTTATTGCTACAGCCAATAATACCAGTAATATCTCAACTGCAGTCCTTGACCGTCTAGAAATTATTCAGATGCCATCATATACCGATAGTGAAAAAGTGGTCATTGCCAAACAATATCTTTTTAATAAAATACGAGTTACAGCTGGTTTGTCTCCGCAGCAAATTACCATTGACGATAGCGTCTGGCCAGGGATAATTAGACCACTTGGGTTTGATTCAGGAATAAGATCTCTTGAACGTACGATTGAAGGAATGTGCAGGCGAGTTGCTCGTCAGATAGTCGAGGGTAAGGCCCAAACAGTTCATATAACTGATGCCAATCTCAAAGAATACCTACCAACATGGTAGGCAAGCAAAACAAACTATGGAAAACAAATTAAAAAATATTGCTTCACACGCCGCTTTCGTGCAGGATAGCCTCTCGATTGTTCCCTTAGGTGGTTTGGAGGACGTGACTAAGAACATGTATGTCTATGAGTATCGAGATGAAATCCTCATCGTTGATTGTGGTATAGGTTTTGCCGATGCTTCAGCAATTGGGGTAGATCTGCTTCTTCCAGACATTACCTACTTATTGCATACAAAAAAAAGAATCGTAGGAATGCTCTTGACGCATGGGCATGAAGATCATATTGGAGCGTTGCCTTTTATCCTTCCCCAGCTCCCCCATATCCCGGTACTTGCGACTACCTTTACAGCAGCACTCGCCAATGAAAAACTCAAAGAATTTGAGTTGCCGGCTAATGTTCAGGCTGTCTCATTTGGTGCTCGTCCACAGACATTGGGTCATTTTACTTTTAATTTTATTCAAGTTACTCATTCTGTGCCTGATACCTCGCATATTTTTATTCGGACACCTGTTGGCAATGTGTATCATGGAAGTGATTTCAAGATTGATTTGACTCCCTATGATAAGAAGCGAATGGATTTTAGCGGTATTATGAGTGCAAGTCGTGAAGGAGTCCTTGTCCAGATGACTGACTCGCTTGGTTCAGATCGCCCCGGGCAAACTCCCTCTGAGAATGGCATGGAACTGACTTTTGAGCGTTTGATACAGACATGCAAAGGGAAATGCCTTGTTACAACCTATTCCTCCAATGTCTCTCGGATCAATCAAATCATCCAGGCAGCAGAGCGATCCAAGCGAAAAGTCAGTTTTGTTGGTCGGTCATTGGTTAAAGTTACTGATGTGGCGCGAAGACTTGGTTATCTTCATGTTGAAGATGGAACAATTATTGAGCTAGCTCAAGTACCAAAATATAAAGAAAATCAAGTCGTTTTAATTGTTGCAGGAAGTCAGGGTCAGGAAAATTCAGCCATGGCACGGATTGCAGATGGTGAACATCGTGAAATCAAGCTAAACCCTCAGGATCTCGTGATTTTCTCAGCTGATCCGATTCCTGGTAATGAGGAGGCAGTGAATGGGTTAATTGATACAATTGTTAAAACTGGCGCAAGAGCACTTACCTCACAGGATGGGTTGCTACTCCATGTTTCGGGACATGGATCACAACAAGATCACCTCCTGATGATGTCGCTTTTACGGCCTAAATTTATCATTCCGATTAGCGGGAATTATAAGCATCTTGTTTATTATAAAGATTTAGCTAAAAAACTTGACTATACTGACAAGCAAGTGCTTATTCTTGAAAATGGGCAAGAAGTTATCTTTACCAATGGCAACTACACGTTCGGGCGGAAGATTCCAACTAAGAATGTCTATGTTGATCAAATTTCAGGAGAGGAGATTGAGGGATTTGTTCTGCGGGATCGCGAAAAGTTAGCCAAAGATGGTATTGTTATCCTTATGGTTGAGATAAACGCAACAGATGGTCAGCTCGCCAATAAGCCTGATATTATTGCACGTGGACTTTTGCCCAAAGATGCCGAAGCATTGGCGACGTCTCTTGCGAGTGAAATGAAGAAATTGCTTTCCAAACGTAAAGGGAAAGTAACCAACTGGGTCCATGTTCGCAAAATGCTTGAGGAGATGGCCAGCAAACATATCTATAGTAAGCTTCGTCGTCGGCCTCTCGTCCTACCTGTTGTTATTGAGGTTTAATAGAGCTTATATTGCCATGCAATCTATGCAAATTTGTGCTATGCTTTTTGAACTCGTATACTAAGAATATGAAGTCTCGTCGTGGTAGTTATCGCAAAAAAGGTAAATTCAAGCTCAAGAAGAATACAGTTTATACACTTTTTGCGATTGGTTTATTCCTAGCAACCGGTCTCACACTGCTTTCTTTTTTGCAGAGTGGACCTTCAGCTGAGAGAGCCAGTGGAATTCTGAGTGAAAAATTTGGCGGACTGAGTATTCTTTTCCCATTTGTTCTTTTTTTCTTTGCTTTTTTACTTCTTCATATTAAGAAATTTTTTCTTTCAAAGCCAAATGTCGCATTTGGTTACCTCGTTTTTTTTGTTTCACTTCTAGGATTGACCAGAAGCGGGATAATTGGACAGCAGATGTTTCATGTCCTCCAAGAGATTCTGACGACTGTGGGAGCGGATCTTGTCTTTCTTGCTGGATTTGTCATCGGTTTTATAGTGTTTTTTGATACCTCAATAGATGATCTTTTTCAAGGAGTCAAAACGCTTTTTGCTAACTCCCATCGTCTCGTTCCCATGGCTGCTTTCAAGAGGGGTGATAAAGGTGACAAAGCGCTCCTTGACCGTTCTAAGCCAATTACTATTAAAGGTGGACAGAAGGATATGGCTGAGGTACCTGCCAAAAATTCTCCTCCGCCTGTGGTGAATAAAAAAGAACAAGAAGAGCTGATCTCGGCTAAGTTAGTATCCAATGTCTTAGGAGATACTGGTAATGGGATTTGGGAATATCCATCGCTTTCCCTTCTTAATGAAGCACCCGGATCTAAAGCAGAGCGGGGAGATATCAATAAAATTGCTCGCAAAATTGAGGAAACCTTGCAGAGTTTTGGTGTAGAGGCGCGGGTTGCGGAAGTTAATTTAGGTCCAGCTGTTACTCAATATGCCCTCGAATTGGCACTTGGTACTAAAGTCTCCAAGATTACCTCTCTTGCCAATGATTTAGCCTTAGCTACTGAGGCGCCAACCGGACAGATTCGTATCGAAGCGCCTATCCCTGGTCGTAATTTAGTAGGCATTGAGATCCCGAATCGATCACTTGAAGTGGTAAATCTGCGTACTATGCTTGCCTCAAATATCATGCAGAAAAGCAAGTCCAAGTTAGCCGTCTCAATGGGGCTTGA
>DASZRR010000076.1:0-2008 GCA_035549055.1 Patescibacteria group bacterium
CTTGAGCTGCTTTCACGATCGTCCCACCACTTGAAATCATATCGTCGCAGATTATCACTCGATGGGTAATTTCTCCTTCGACATCAGCTATTTCGATATGTCCTGTTGCCAAATCCCGATTTTTTTCAATTGTTGCATAAGGCATATCTGAAAGCATCTCTGAAAGAAGCTTGACTCGCCTAATCCCTCCCATATCTGGAGAGACAAGAACTGTATCAAGTCCGGCCCATTGTTGTTTTTTAATCTCTGTGGCAAATAACGTTAATGCAGATAGATGTTCCATGGGAATTGAGAAAACCTCAGGGATTTTGATCGTATGCAGATCAAATGAGATAACTTTATCGATGCCGACTGACTGCATAGTATTTACAATTACTTCTAGGGAAACGGCTTCACCATCCCGGAAAACATGATCCTGTCTTTGATACCCTAAATAAGGTACCACTGCGATAACTGATCTGGCGCCTGATCTTTTGGCTGCGTCAGCCAGGAAAAAAAGTTCAAAATAGTTGATCTCAGTCGGAGGTGTTGTCGGTTGGACGATGACAACATCCTCATCGACGACTCTTTCTTGAATTTGAATGCGTCGCTCGCCATCAGGAAAAATAAATATTTCGGCCGGAGAAACTGCGATGCCTAATTTTTGGGCAACTTTCTCGGCCAGAGGTTTATTGGAGCTTCCAGTGAAGAGTTTCACGAACTTATCTTACTTGTTATTACTTGTTCTTGCAACTATTGGTTCTTTTCAATCCCCAAATCCTTCATAATCACACCCAGTCTCTCCACGTCAGAAATACCTAATTTTTCTGCTGTTCTGGCAATACTTCCTTCTTCAGCATAGACAGCTCTCAAAGTCGCCTCCGGATCGTCTCCTAATTTTGCCATTATTTTGGCTTCTACATCACTTTTCCCCCTTTGCATAGCAGCTCGTATCTTTTCAAAACGTTTTCGTACGCTAACAGGTTCCTGATCGTTAGGCTTCTCAATAAGATTACGCCGTCTAGTATAACTTGCTTTTACATTCTCGCTATAAGGAGTTCTCGCATTGTCGACATCAAATGGTACATCCTGAGGATTAACTCCTTCACTAGCAATATTACCTAAAATTCTCCCTGCCTCAACTCGATCTACCCCAAGCTTTCGACCTACCGCATCTAAATTATTATCAGACCACGTAAAGCGTTGCACTGACTCGGGAAGAGTTTCTTCGTCATGAGAGCGAATTTCTTCATTCAGCTCATCAAGACGACGTGCCACGGTCGGTGGATGTGGATTCTTTTTAGTTTTATCGCCTTCACCTAGTTCACTCATAGAGTCAGAATGACAATAAAATTAGGTTTATTTTCCTCCCATGCCTCCAAGGAGTCCACCCAAGCCGCCTGACATTTCCTGAAGCTTTTTGGCCGCAACCTCTTGTGATTTTTTCACCGCCTCGTTCACAGCCTCAGCAATGTCTTTATCTGACTTGCCATTGGTCTTGATCTCTTTAATTTTTTGATCTCCAGTGATGACAATCAAAACACCTTTTTTTTCAACGGTAATTTCTTCAGCTGACAACTGACGCTGAATCTGCATCGCCTGGTCACGCATTTTTTTCAACTCACCTAATTGTCCAAATGGATTTTGCATAACAAATCACCACCTTTATTGCTTCAATTGTATCGTAATTTCAACAGGATTGCCAATCAGCTGCTCACAAACAGTCAGCAGAGCCTCAAATGTTTTTGGCTCTTCAAGTCGTTCTTTGTGAAATGTCGCAACTGCTTCAATCACGAGCGTCTTGCGATCAAAAGCAACCAACCGACAAGAACGGAGAACTCCCGCAATCATATGGTTGTGGTTCTTAATCTCCATAATCATATTTTTCCAGAGCGTATCCATCCACTCAGGGGAGTGATCTCCTGTGGCAGCATAGTGCAGTACACTAACATCTGCAGGGTCTGTTTTGGCATGCGGCTTTACCGTAATCTCAGTCTCACCATTAGCCGCTTTTTCTTTAGCGATATTG
>DASZRR010000077.1:0-6769 GCA_035549055.1 Patescibacteria group bacterium
AAAATTACAGCAGACACTATTCTCTGTTGCGTTGTCGGTAATCCTGTCAAGCACTCTCTTTCTCCGCAATTGCATAATGCTGGCTACGAGGCACTTGGTCTGCCGTTTGTTTATACAGCCTTTGAGGTGGAAGATATCAAGTCAGCCTTGATAGGTATGAAAGCATTGGGCATTCGCGGGATGAGTATTACAATTCCGCATAAAGTCACTGCTATGAGATACGTTGATGAACTTGACCCGCTCGCTGAGAAAATTGGCGCTATCAATACTGTAGTTAACAATCATGGAAAACTTAAAGGGTTTAATACAGATTGCTTTGGCGCGATAGCCGCACTCAAAGAACATACACGGTTGAAAAATAAAAAAATTGTCATTCTCGGCGCAGGTGGAGCAGCCCGCGCAATAGCTGTTGGAGCCTACTCAGAGGGAGCAAAAATCACGATCCTAAATCGAGATGTCAAAAAATCTCGTGAGCTGGCTCGCCTCGTCGATGGGGAAGGATTACCCCTGACAAGCATAGCAAAACTAAAGGAAGCCGATATCCTCATTCAGACCACGTCAGTTGGTATGCATCCGCAGATTAGTGAATCATTGGTACCGGTTGATCTTTTGCATAAAAACCTGATCGTTTTTGACATTGTCTATACACCACTTGTAACACGCCTTCTCAAAGAGGCAAAGCAAAAACAATGCATTACCGTCTCTGGATACAAAATGCTTTTATATCAGGCGATCAAACAATTTGAATTATTCACCGATCACCAGGCACCAGTTGCTATAATGGAGACTGCTTTACTCAAAGCGCTAACCAAGAAAGGAACCCATGGCAGGAAATAGTTTTGGGCAATTATATAGAATTACTACTTTTGGCGAGTCTCATGGTGGAGAAGTAGGTGTCGTCATTGACGGCTGCCCACCAGGAATTGAAATTACCGTTGAGGAAATTCAAAAAGATCTCGATAGACGACGCCCCGGACAAAGCAGTATCACCACACCACGTAAAGAAGAGGACAAAATTGAGATTAGATCGGGTTATTTTGAAGGGAGAACAACAGGGACACCTATTCTCCTTGCTGCTAAAAATAAAGACGTGAGATCTGAAGATTATCTGTACATGAAAGAGTCTTATAGACCCTCCCATGCTGATTATACATATGATATGAAGTATGGTCTAAGGGATTGGCGGGGAAGCGGAAGAGCCTCAGCCAGAGAGACACTCGCGCGCGTCGCAGCCGGTGCAATTGCCAAAAAATATCTTAAGCAAAAGCTAGGCATTGAGTTTTTGAGTTTTGTTGAGCAAGTTGGAGATATCAGAACAACCATTGCAAACGATGAGGTCACAATGGAGGCAATTGAAAGTACTATCGTCCGTTGTCCTGATACGAAAATAGCTACTCAGATGATCGAGTTGATCGAAAGTGTCAAAGCAGAAGGAGACTCAATCGGAGGAGTAATACGGGGAATTATCAAAAATGTCCCAGTAGGCTTAGGCGAGCCAGTTTTTGACAAGATTAATGCCGATTTAGGCAAAGGCATGCTGTCAATCAACGCAGTCAAGGGATTTGAGATAGGGTCTGGCTTTGCGGGTGTCAAACTCAGAGGAAGTGAGCATAATGATCCTTTTATTGTTAAAAACGGTACGATCCGGACAACAAAAAATCATGCGGGCGGAGTCATTGGTGGTATCTCAAGTGGAGAAACAATATATTTCAAAGTCGCCTTCAAACCCGTCTCCACAATTATGAAACCCCAATCTACTGTGAGCCGAGATAAAAAAAGTGTTACACTAGAGGCAGTGGGTCGTCACGATCCTTGTGTCCTACCACGAGCGGTTCCGATTGTGGACGCAATGGCAGCGCTTGTGATCATGGATCACTATCTTCGCCATAAAGCACAAAATCTATAACTATGGAAAACGAATTAATGAACCTCAAAAACAACGCCGTCTCGCTCATTCTCGATGCAAAATCTGAAAAAGAGCTGGAAGAACTCAAGCTGCAATTTTTGGGCAAAAACGGTTCGTTCACTCTACTCGTCAAAGAAATCGCTAAACTGCCGGCTGAGAAACGTCCGGAGGTCGGCGTTCTGGCCAACGAAACCAAAAAAATTATCGAGGAAGCACTCGAGAACACTGCTACTCAATTTCAGACACAAAAAAAAGAAGCCATCAAGAAAATAGACGTGACGGAGCCGGGTCTCAGGCCGCCTTTGGGCCATCTTCATCTCGTGACCCAGGCAATTGAAGAAATTACCGCTATTTTCGAACATATTGGCTTTACGAGGGTTCGTTATCCTGAAATCGAGTACGATTGGTATGCTTTCGAGGCACTCAATTTCCCAGAGAACCACCCAGCTCGAGATGACTGGGAGACATTTTTTATTGATCAGACTCCTGATCCTCAAAAAGGCCCTGTACTTCTAACTCCTCATACTTCAAGTGGACAAATCCGAGAAATGGAAAGACAGGTTGCCAACCAAAAAAAAACTGGTGAGGAAATCTCAATCAAGATGCTCAACATCGCAAAGACCTATAGAAGACAATCAGATGTTTCACATACCCCTATGTTTCATCAATTTGAAACTCTTGTAGTTGGAGAAAATATCTCAATTACTCATCTGAAGGGCGTTCTTGATTACTTTGTCAAAGCTTATTTTGGGCAGAAACGTAAGTCGCGTATTCGTCCGTATCACTTCCAATTCACTGAGCCATCATTTGAGACTGATGTCTCCTGCGGTGTATGTGAGGGAAAAGGTTGCAAACTTTGCAAAGAAGGCTGGCTCGAGTTAGGTGGGGCAGGAATGGTACATCCCAATGTCTTACGTAACTGTGGACTCGATCCAGAAAAATATTCCGGCTTCGCTTCAGGCTGGGGAGTCGAGCGTGTGCTAACCATGAAAGAAGGACTCGAAATTGATGATATTAGGCTTTTGTATTCCAACAAATTAGAGTTTTTGGATCAGTTCTAGTATGAATATAAAAATTTTAGACAGCTGGCTTAAAGACTATTTGAAAACAAATGCCTCAGCAAAAGAGATTGCTAAAGAGATGTCGTTGACAAGCGTCTCAATTGAGCGGGTCGAACCACATAATTCAGATTATGTTTATGATATTGAAGTCACGACCAACAGACCGGATCTTATGTCAGTTGTCGGTCTGGCCAGAGAGGCAGCTGCTGTCTTGCCACAGGCAAATATCCAGGCAAAATTTGTCGCACCCACAATTAAAATTCCGGAAAAACCACTCGCTAAGACACCTCTTACAATTATCAGTGACGAGAAAAACGTCCGTCGCATCTGTGCTGCTGTTATGGAAGTAACAGTTGGCAAATCTCCATCGGAGATCACGGAAAGACTCGAAACATCAGATATCAGAAGCCTCAACAACCTCATCGACATCACCAACTACGTCATGCGAACGATTGGTCATCCCACTCATGTTTTTGATTATGACAGATTGCCCAACCATACGATCCGCATCAGAGAATCCAAAAAAGGAGAGACGATCACCACACTTGACGGCAAATCGTATACTCTCCCGGGAGGAGACATCATCGCCGATGAGGGAACAAATAACATTATTGACCTTATCTCAATCATGGGACTTGAAAATAGTGTCGTAAATGACAATACGAAGAGAATTGTTCTCTTCATAGACAATGTTGACCCCCACAAAATCAGAAAGACATCAATGCAGCTTGGCATTCGAACTGAAGCAGCTCAGATGAACGAGAAAGGGATTGATCCTGAGAGGGCAATGGATGCACTCCTCTTTGGCATAAGTCTTTATGAGAAGTACGCGAAGGGGAAGTTGATTGCACCCATCATTGATATTTACCCTCATCCTTACAAACCAAAAACAGTCAGCGTCACGCTGGCTAAAATTCAGGAAGTTATCGGTGTCCCAATTACTCTTGTCAAATCAGTAGCTATTTTGGAAAAGCTCGGATTTGCCGTAACGACAAAAGAGACAACAATTCTGGCAACAGTCCCATCCTTTAGAGCTGAGGATATCTCAATTCCTGAAGATTTGATTGAGGAAATAGCGAGAGTCTATGGCTATCATAATTTACCCAACCAGCTTCCCGGAATTACGAGCAATTCAATCGTGAATTTTAGCGCAAATCCTTTTTATTGGGAAGAACGAGCCAAAAATGCTCTCAAATACTGGGGATATACTGAGGTTTATACCTACCCGATGGTTTCAGAAGCAATGTATGAAGGGCCAACATCTGAGGCAGTCAAACTCGCCAATCCTTTGGGTGAAGAATTTGTTTATATGCGCCGGACACTTGTCCCCAGCCTTTTAAAAGTCCTTGAAGAAAATAGACAAGCAACAACTCTTCAGATCTTCGAGATTGCTAATGTCTATGAAAAAGATGACAAGAGCCTTCCCCGCGAAACGCGTATGCTGGCAGGGCTCATCAGAGATTCCCGCGCCAACTTCTTCAGAGTAAAGGGCCTACTTGAACAATTGGCAGATGATTTCGGAATTAGCAATTTGGGAGTGAGAGCCACCAAAAGCGGACTGGAGACAGAAATCAAACTGGGATCCCAAGTCATTGGTACGATAGAGATTTTGGATGAGGATTTGATCAATTTTGAGATTAACTTTGCGCAGCTAGTCGAACACGCAACTCGCACTCATTCACTCAAGCCTCTCGCCAAGTATCCTCCCATTGTCGAGGACATTTCATTAGTCTTAACTGAAGAAATTCCTACTGGAGATGTCATTGCCGAGATCAAAAAACAGAGCTCTCTTGTCCGTGAAGTCACGTTGCTTGATAAATTTGAAAATTCCCGTACCTTTCATATCCTTTATCAACACCAAGAAAAAAATCTGACGAGCGAGGAAATTGCGACTCTTCGTGCAAAGATTATCCAACATCTTAAGCAAACCTTCAAAGCCAAATTGAAATAATTTGATTAAGGAGTTGGAGTCGGAGTAGGAGTTGGCGTATCTGACGAACCAGATGTTCCAAGTAACTTATCTTTCAGATCTTGTGGAGGATTGTAAATTTCTTCACCCGCATGATTTTGTTGAATCCACGCATCAATTCCCTGCTGCCATCTGTTCACACCATCAGTCGAGACAGGATCTTTCTCAGTAAAGACCCAGTAATCTTTACCATTCTCATTTTGATAAATTGGCGAAACAGTTGTTGGCTCTGTACCCTTGATAAAATACTCAGAGCGGCTCGGCTGACCGTCACGAGGCAACCCCCCGGCTAAAGGATCAATCTGAAGAGCAATGACATTACTTGGCTGCTTGAACTGCTCATCAGGTTTGCCTTTAAGCGCCATTACCATCAAATCGTGCCAGATAGGCGCAGCACCAGTAATACCTGAGGCGAGTGCTTGGTTCATGGGACTATTATCATTATTCCCGACCCATGTTCCCACCACAATTGATGGGGTATAACCATAGGTCCAGTTGTCACGCTTCTCATCAGTCGTTCCTGTTTTGGCGGCAACTGTCTTGCCAGGAATTCTAAGAGCTGAATTTGACCCAAATTCCTCAAGACGCGCATTATTATCAAGCAGAATATGCGAGATCAGGAAGGCTACCTCCTCAGGCAGGACTCGCTTACCTTCATGCGGCTGATATTGATAGAGGACATGTCCCTGACTATCGGTTACTTTAAGAATGGCAACAGGATCCTGTCTGACGCCGCCATTGGCAAATGTCGTATATGCAGTCATTTCGTCAATCATATGAACCTCCCTGCCTCCCAGAACAAGCGAGAGACCTACACCATTGAGGTTCTCATCTGTCGGCTCCCAAGTCTTTACGCCCATATCGTATGCCAGCTGCATACTATCTTTAATTCCCACCAGTGCCAATGTCTTGACAGCCGGGACATTGAATGAATTACCCAAAGCAAAGCGAATCTGCACAGGCCCGTGATATTTACCATCATAATTGACAGGGGTATACATTGGATCAGTCGGATCACCGGTTGGAAAATCAGTCTTTACATCCATAAGCATCGTTGCTGGAGTATACCCTTTCTCAAAGGCTTTAGCATAAATAATTGGTTTCATCGATGATCCAGGCTGACGTAAGGCTTGAGTAGTCACATTGAAATTCCCATCAATATCTGTTGCAAAGTAATCCTTACTTCCAACCATCGTCAAAATTTCACCAGTCTTGGGATCTTCAATCATCGCGGCACCATTGCTGACGTCGTATTTCTTCAGACCGTCAATCTGGTCTTTGACTATCTGTTCTGCTTGAGATTGCATTTTGTAATCAAGTGTCGTTGTTACTTGCAAGCCGCCTGACTGTACTGCTTGATCTCCAAATTTGTCGGCGAGCAATTGCCTCACATACATGACAAAATGCCCCGCCTTGAGGTTAGCCGCATGTTGAGTAAACTGGTAATTTTTGATTTCGTTAAGCGCCTTGTCCGCTTGAGGCTGAGTAATATATTTATTAACAACCATTTGCTTAAGAACCGCCTGAGTCCGGCCAATATAATATTTGTTACCACTAAAAGGAGTGTACAAAGAAGGCAATTGAGGCAGACCTGACAAAAACGCACTCTGAGCAAGGTCTAAATCTTTAACACTTTTGCCAAAGTACTGTTCTGACGCAGCTTCTACGCCTACCGCAGTTCCGCCATATGGAATATTATTCAAGTACATTTCCAAAATTTGATCCTTGGAAAATTTGTTGTCTACTTGAATTGAGAGAATAAGCTCTTTAATTTTGCGAGAAAGTACCTGCTGGTTGGTGAGTAAGACATTTTTGACGAGCTGCTGAGTTATG
>DASZRR010000078.1:0-4696 GCA_035549055.1 Patescibacteria group bacterium
AATTTGCGAAGAAGTTTGGCTTTTTGTTCCCAGGATGTAAAATCTGGCATACGTTTAGACTGTGTTGATCGGCTTTTCCTGGACAAAAGATAGCACGTTTGCGATAGTTACGTCAAGGATACGCTGCAGTGCCTCATGACTATTAAAAGCATTATGTGGCGTCACCAAAACATTTTCCTTAGTCAGGAGGACGTGATTGAGAAGCTGTGTCTTGAGATCACATTCTTTGATAAATTGGGCAGTCAAAAGTTGTCGTTCTTCTTTGACATAGCACTCCTCTTCCAAAACATCAATTCCCGCTCCACCAACTATACCTTGCTCCAACCCCATAAGAAGGGCTTCTGTCTCAATAATGCCGCCTCGAGCGGTATTGAGCACTATGCAACCTTTCTTAAGCATCATAATATTGTCTTTATTGAGCATATGGGTCGTCTCTTTCGTCAGTGGGACATGAAACGTTATGACGTCTGAAACTTTTAGCAGATGCTCCAAGTCCACATACATAAACCCAAGCTGCTGTGCCAGTTCCATATGCTGATGTTGGGAATAGACCAACACGTCCATACCAAAACCATTGGCGATTTTGATAACGGCCTGCCCGATATGTCCAGCCCCCACTATACCAAGCGTTTTTTTATAAAGATCAAACCCTCGTAAACCATCAAGGGTAAAATCGCTCCTTCGAGCTCTCTCAACTGAAGGGATAATCTTGCGAGAAATTGCTAAGAGAAGCGCGAAGGTGTGCTCAGCCACGGTCTGAGTACCGTATTCGGGAACATTGGCAACAATGATATTTTTGGCTTTGCAGCTCTCAAGGTCGATATGATCAAAACCCGTCGAACGAGTAACAATCATCTTCAATTTGGGCATTTTTTCAAGTAGTTCTTTATCAACTTTGGAATAAATAAAGACAGATAAAATTTCAATTGTCTCAATGGTGGACGTTGCGGGAGTGACAGGATCTGTGGAGAAAGTCAGTTCATGCCCCTGGAGTTTGTCCTTGAGGAACTTTTCCTCCCAGTCTTCAATCTCAAAAAAAGCAATCTGCATACCTTAAGCATAGCACAGCCTTTTCTTATTGTTAATGATTTGCAAGTTTGACATCCAAGCTCAGCCAGAGATATCGTGAAGCGATGCTGCGGAAAGGTTTCCAGTTGGAAGAAATTTTTTCTGCTTCCTCAGGAGTTGGTTCGTGATCGAGGTGATATATATTCCGTATGGCTCGCCTCAGCCCTAAATCCCCGTAGGAAAAAACATCTGGTCGCTGCATATTAAAAATCAAGAACATCTCAGCTGTCCACCGCCCAATCCCTTTGACTTTGATAAGTTCAGTAATAATTTCTTCATCAGTCATGATGTCAAATTGTTCAAAAATAATGCCGCTTTCAATGACCTTGCTCGCTAAATCTTTTATGTATTTTATTTTCGACCAGGAAACCCCTGCATCACGAATCGCTTGATCCGGAATTGCCAACACTATATCTGGTGCTAATCTCTGACCTTTGAGCAATTTTTCAAACCGTTTCCAGATCGTGTCGGCGGCTTTGGAGGAGAGCTGCTGGCCAATAGTTGATGTCACCAGACTATAAAAATAGCTCTCATCCTCAGTCCACTCAATCTGACCGAACTCCTCAATGACTTTTTTCAGCTTGGCATCTTTTTCACCAAGATAGATCATGGCTTTCTTCTGTAAATCAGGTGTTATCATCTGTTTGTTTATAGCATAGTTGAGCTATAATACCAATGTGTTAGTCGGTGGACATCTATCAATTGCTGGCGGATATCATAACGCTCTAAGCAAAACAGTCGAGATTGGTGGTAACTGCCTCCAGATTTTTTCTTCCTCACCTCGAAATTGGGGTGTACAAGCTGTGCCTGAGGAGCAGATTAATCTCTTTGTGACGGAAAAACATAAGCTAGCGATCAACCCCATCTATTTCCACGCTTCTTATTTAGTAAATTTTGCCGACAATGATCGCATCGGCCGCCAATCAGTCCAGACTCTAATTCAAGAGCTGTATCTTGCGCAAAAGATGGAAATTGTCGGATCGATCATCCATCTTGGCTCTTTCAAGCAAGAAGACAAACCAACGCCCCAGCAGTACCAGATCGTGCTGCAAAATGTCCAAACAGTTTTGGATGCAACGCCTGAAAATACATTTTTTATCATTGAAAATGCCGGGAATAAAAAGCTGAATTGGTCTTTGGCAGAACTTGGATTTATCATCAAAGAGCTAAACCATCCACGTGTCAAAGTCTGTCTGGATACCTGCCATCTCTGGGGAGCAGGGTATGATCTTTCAACTGAGGAGAAGTTCAAACACTATTTTGACGAGTTTGATATGCAAGTTGGCATAGAAAAATTAGAAGTCTTTCAAATCAACGATAGTAGAGATCCCCTTGGCTCTTTTCGCGATCGACACGAAAATTTAGGCATGGGGCAAATCCCTGAGGAAGAGTTCAAACTTCTAGTGAACAGTTCCCTGACCAAAGACAAACCATTTATCTTAGAAGTTCCAGGCATTGACAAAAAAGGCCCTGACAAAGCAAATATTGAGAGATTTATATCATACCAAAACTGAGATTTCCCTGTTAGAATGAGTCTGATGCCTTCTCTTCTCAGATTAAGCAAACATATTTCCCCCAAGGAATCTCCTGTCATGTTGACTATTATTGGAATCCTTTTTCTTTTTGCACTTGGAAGTTTTTGGTTTGGCTATTCTCAAACAAAACAAGTACAAGAAAAACAACAAGAATTAACTCGCTCGCAAAAAGAGCTCACAGACTTTAAAAATCAGAACCAGGTTAAAAGAAATGACGAGCTGCAAGCAACCATTAAGTCGATTGAGTCTTCTTATAAGGATGTTATTAAAACGTATGAAACGATCCAGGATCTCAAAGCCCAAAAACAAAAAACTGACGACTATGATAAAGCTCTGGCTCAGTCTCTCTCATATTTAGCAGCCCATAACTATGCCTCAGGTGAAGCAACATTAACCAGTCTCAACAAACAAATCGCCAGTGGCCAAACCAAAGCCCAAGCCGCAGTCGTGGCGTCATCGCCCGTGAGTAACGCAGCTGCAAGCAATACGCCTCCCGACAGTGGGTATAGCCTCCAGAAAGTAACGAGTGATGTGGGAACCTTTACGGTCGCAATTATAGCTGCTGACCTCAACTCTACGAAAGTCATTGTCGATACCGCCTCAGATAGTGACTGTTCGAATAACTGTCCTGCGCTCCCACTCTCAGACTATATCAGCCGCAATGGCGCATTTGCCGGGATCAATGGCAACTATTTCTGTCCTGCTGAATATCCCAGCTGTGCAGGCAAGACCAACTCTTTTGACCTGTTGGTCATGAATAAAAACAAACACTATTTCAACTCAGACAACAATGTCTACAGTACCAATCCGGCGGTAATTTTCCAAAACGGCTCGATTCGCTTTGTCTCGCAAGCCTCACAATGGGGACGTGATACAGGTGTTGATGGTGTATTATCCAACTATCCGCTCCTCGTCTCAGGAGGCAGTATCGTCTACTCAGATAGTCCTGATCCTAAGTTCAACAGTGTCGGACCGCGTGGCTTTGTGGCTAACAAAGGCAATACTGTCTATATTGGCTTTGTTTACAATGCCACTATGGGCCAATCATCTCACACGCTCAAAGCACTTGGCATGGACAATGCGATGAATCTGGACGAGGGTGGTTCGACTGCTCTGTGGTATGGAGGATACAAATTGGGTCCGGGGCGCAACCTAGCCGACGCAATTCTTTTTGTGAGAAAGTAAATTAAGCTGCTTGCGGAAGCTCATTATTGAACTCTCCGCTAGTTGGTGCTGAAAACTTGGCTTTATATGTCCTTTCTTTCTCATGCATTGCATTTTGTAATTCAGGGCTTCCTTTTAACGTATGATACTTTCCAATTGCATCATCAAGCTCTTTCCCTTCTAGATAGCGTACCTCTACAGCTCCAGGCGCCCTACCATCTGTAGTTAGCACTCGTACTCCAACTCTTTCATGGACACGGCTCCAACCGATGCCATTGGGACGAGAGTACATCCTTTCATAGAGAGAACTTGTAGGAGGAGTTGGGATAGCATAGCGCAGATTTGGATCAACTCGATGCTGACGAGCATTTTGTGCCAGACGACTATGATAGTCTGTTGTGGCCTGATCAAATCGATCGAGCTGCTCAAGTTCTCTCTCTGCAACCTCTGGAGCTGTTTTATACTCTATTTTTCCGAAAGCATCTGTAAGCATTGGATTGGTGTTCCTACCCGTCACTACTTCAAGACTTGCTCTCCTTGTAAGTTGATGCTCAACATAGACTGCTTCAAAACGATCACCTGAATCGTTCAGAGAAACAGGCTCACTACTTACCACATCCACTGGGATAAAAGGACCACCGTAAAATCTATTTCTTCTGACAACTGATCGAGGAGCAACTGATCCTTCTTTGAGAATCCATGCAATCCCTTCAGCACGAGGGTCTGATGAAGTTTGAGTATCTTCAGCCGATTTGCGTCTAGGTATACCTTTTTCAGACCGAGGAACAAATGGAACTATTTCATTATTCATATTATAGGCTTATTGTACTCCTTATTGTTCAGCCATTCTTGACAATTTCTTCCAATCTGTCAGCTTTCTTACAATACTGGAAAGTATTTTTTAAGCCAAAAAAAGAGCCTCCGCGAAG
>DASZRR010000079.1:0-4333 GCA_035549055.1 Patescibacteria group bacterium
TTATCTGGTCTACAAAGCCGAAATGGAAGGAATTCATCCACAGCTCATCAGCGCAGCCAGGAGAATTAATGATGGTATGGCTCCCTATGTAGCAAGCCAGATTGTCAAAATGATGATCAACGTTGGTATTACTATTTCTTCGAGTCGAATACTGGTCATGGGTGGGACATTTAAAGAAGATGTCAAAGATAGTCGCAATAGTAAAGTCACTGAACTGATTCATGAACTTTATGAATATGGTATTGAGGTATATCTTTATGAACCAACATTATCTTTTGCAGAATTGGGAAATGAATTTCATATTGACCAAAAACATTTTGTTCAAAATCTAGAGAAGCTTCCAAAGATGGATGGAATTTGTTACGCAGTTGATCACAAAGCATTTCATGAATATTCGTTGACTCAGTTTAAAAGTTTGTGCAAAAATCAAGCAGCATTTTTTGACGTGAAGGGCCGATTTAATGCTACAAATGTTAGCTCGCTTTTTGTCTATAAATCTCTATGAATGTAACATTTTCAATTTATAAGCGGGCACCCTCTTGGTGGGATAGTGAGGTTGAAAAAAACAATGGCTTGTTTCATTCGTCTACAAAATGGTCCGCATTCTATGAAAAGTTAGGATTAGGTAGAGGTAGATATTTAGAAGTGCTGGTTGATAACAAGAGAGCTCTTTTATTACTCTTTACAGAAGGAGTGATAGGTGGAGGGCTTTTAGTAATGATGCCAAAGGTAATCCTTAAGATACTTATCCGTTTTCCATATGTTGCAACTATTACCATGCACTTACAGCCTGTGATCATTTTGAAAGAACTTGGTAGAAATGAGAAGGAGATGTTAGAAGTATCCAAAAAAACATTAGGATATATATTAAATTATGCCAAGAAAAACAAGATGAATATGACTGCTTCTGATTATATTTGCTTTAAAAATCTTTCAAGCGCAGTAACTCTCCAGAAAAGAAGTCCAGAAAACTATGAATTATTGGGGACTTCTCGACTGAAGTTAATCTCAGAGGAAGAAAACTACAAAAAACTTCCCCCAGCCGTTCGAAACAAAATTGCGAAAGCTATGAAGTCTGGCGCAAGAATTAAATTTCTAGACTCCTCTGATATATCGTTATACTTACAAGGGTTGCAGCAAGGTTGGAAAACAAATGGCCTAGCAGTTAATAGTGATAGTTTTTATAAAGAAATGAGTATATTATATCCGGACGATGTCAAGTTTGTGGTAGCAATTTATAAAAAGACAGTTCTTGCAGGTTCAGGTTTAATGCTCTTAGGAAATGGAATTTTAGAATTTGGTATTTATAGCACTCCCCAAAGAAGAGTTTTAAAAATACCAGGAGGAGATCTCCTGAAGTGGGAAATTATTAAATTTGGACTTGCTCATAACTATCAATTTCTTGATTTGAATATGATTGGAGTATCACAAGATGGTGTATTAGACGAAAAAATAGAAAATATCAATTATTACAAGACTAAGTGGGGTGGTGAATCTCTCTATGGTGTAAGAATTTCCAAGCTTGCTAGACCTCTTGTAACAGTGCAAAAAATAAAGTACAAATTTTTAGGATATTAATATGGCAAAACAAAATACACAGTACTGGGATACACCTGAGTCTATTGAACGCTATGCAAAGATGGATTTCTCTCTTTATGACATTGAAAAAGTCTTTATTTTTCGAGCAACAGAATTATTAAAAAAAAGAGTTGATCAGATATCTATCCTGGATTTAGGGTGTGGAGGTGGACGTTCTACTATTCCTCTTCACAACATGGGTTATAAGGTTGAAGGAATCGATATTGCTGAAAATTTGATAAAAGAATTAAAAAAGAAAAATCCAAGTGTCAAGGCGATTGTAGGAGATGCGATGGATATGCCTTATAAAGATAGGTCCTTTGATATAGTTCTTTTTAGTCATAATAGTCTTGATTGTATGTACCCTTACTCTGCAAGAAAGAGGACTTTAAACGAGATTGATAGAGTTCTTAAAAAAAAAGGATTCTTTATTTTCTCATCTCATGTTTTTAATTTTATCCCATTTGATACTCATGTCTTTAGAAATATTGTTTTTAATATTCATCGTGTACCAACGCTGCTTTTTAAGGGTGAGGGGTTTTATAGAGAAAAGATGGGGACTGGAGATATCGTAGATCTCTACGCAGCCCATAAGGATAATATAGAGAAAGAGCTAAAAAGAAATGGTCTTACTCTTATCTCTCATAGTAGAGTGATCTTTAACTATAATACTCTTTTTGAAACTTCTCTTCGTTCTTTTCTCAACTGGGAACGATATTATTTAGCTAAAAAGGGAGGATGACAAAGATTATTTTTATAGCTGACAAGAAGTAATTATTTTGATGAAATGTAGATATGGAGGGATACTGCGATGGTTGGTTTCCATCAAATGACGTTTGGGTGTATGCTTCCGCAAGTAGCTTCACGATCGCTGGTGTAGATCGTACTTCTTTGTATACTCAGGGTACCCGTATCAAGTGCACGAATAACTCTACAACTTTTTATGGTACTGTTATAAGTCCTAGCTACTCTACTGATACAACAGTCAATTTGGCGCCTAACGATGATTATACATTGGATAATTCGACTATTTCACTACCATTTATTCTTATGCGTTGTGTCCTGCTGGGTATCCTGGACTATTTAGCTATACTCCTACCATGGGAGCGTATAGTCCCATGACTTTCACTTCCGTAACAGTTGGTTATGCTAAGTTTTACATAACTGGAAATCTCTGTCAGGTAATTGTTGAAGCTGGCGGTACTACAGGTGGAACCGCTACACAAAATATTACGTTTACTTTACCAGTTCCCATTGCAGTTACAGTTAATCGAAATCCTTCAGGATATGCAATATATGCAGATGGTGGACCAACTTCAATGGGCCTCTGTATTTATGAGGGGAATGATATGACTAAAACGACCATCAACGTTCGTAATGCCACAAGCAGTAATTGGGGTTTGGGCTCGGGGAGAGAATTTGCTGTTACTATTTTTATGAGATTTAACCCAAAATTCTTATTTAATTTTTGTTTTGGGTCTCCTAGCAGCTTCGTTTCATAAGATATATTGATTCCTTGAAATTCGTGCTATACTTTCCCGTATACTATAAATATGCTTGAGCAGAAAACTATTTTGGTGACTGGGGGAGCGGGATTTATCGGTTCTCATCTTTGCGAAGAGTTACTAGCACAAGGTGGAAATGTCATTTGTTTTGACAATTTCTCACAGAGTAGTCTTGATAATGTAAATTTTCTGAGCGACAATCCATCATTCACTCTGATCAAGGGTGATTGTAATAAGAGGGCGGATATTGAAAAAGTTTTCCAAGAAAATAAGATTGATTATGTTTTTCATTACGCTGCAGTTGTTGGCGTGAAAAGAACTCAGGAAAATCCGCTTTCGGTGTTAGAAGATATTGAAGGAATTAAACATATTTTTCGTTTATCACATGAGTATAAAGTGAAGAAAGTGGTTTTTGCTTCTTCGTCTGAAGTCTACGGTGAACCGATTGAGTTACCTGAAAAAGAAGATGGAGTTCTGAATGCACATATCCCGTATGCGCATGTCAAATTGATCGGCGAGGATTATGTGAAGGCGTATTGGGAGAAGTATCACTTACCAACAGTCAGCCTCAGGTTCTTCAACGTCTATGGTCCCCGGCAGGAAAGCTCTGACTATGGATTTGTCGTCGGAATTTTTATGAGGCAGGTTCTTGAGGGGAAGTCTCCAACAGTCGTTGGGGACGGGCAGATGACACGTAATTTTGTCTATGTCAAAGATAATGTTCAGGCTGCCATCACGTGCTTGCCTACCGATCAAGTAAATGGTGAGGTGCTAAATATCGGAACGGGAGATGCAACTACTATTTTGGAGTTAGCCCAAAAGATTGTACACATTGCTGGTCAAGATCTCAAAATAACATTCATTCCGCCCCGTAACACCCATGAGATTCTCCATCGCCAACCAGATATTACCAAACAACTAGAAAAGCTTAAGTATCAACCGACTTTTGAGCTTGACGAAGGACTTAAAGTAACCTATGAATCGTACAAGAAATCCTGTTAAAATAAACTATGCGTAGTAAAGATTACAAGAAATTATTTGAGGGAAAATTTACCAAGACATTTATTTATAGGATGAACTTTCTTGAGAATTTGTATTATCATTTTTCTCCAGCTACGTATAACGAAAGACTACTTTTTGATAATATAGCGAAATATATTGATCCAAATAAAAAGAATCTTATCCTTGACATCGGATGTGGAGGGGGACATTTTCGATTAGCCAGGTATGGAGAGGTTATTGGTGTTGAT
>DASZRR010000080.1:0-6751 GCA_035549055.1 Patescibacteria group bacterium
AAAAGGTTTACGTCTCGTGAACGCGACAAGTTGTCGGTATCGCTTGCTTCTGGCAATTTTGGGTAATGGATTAGTGAGCTTCAAAGACCGCACTTGCCCGGAATATCGTCGACTCATAAAAAAGGTGAAACTGTACGGGCAGTATCGGTGAGGATAAGTACCGGGTGAGTATACTGGCTCTTGGGCGATGAGTCAAGAGTTTAGCGTATAAGGACGAGCCAATATACAAGGGCGAGAAGAATGCGATAAATGCCAAATGGGACGAAAGAATGATGCTTAATGAACTGCAAGAAATATCTTATTACAATGAGTGCGACGATGAACGAAGCGACAAAGCCAATAAGAAGTGTTGTCACCTCTGATGAAGTAAAATGGCTGTGAGATTTGATAAGATCGAGCCCCGAGGCAGCTACCATCGTCGGAACAGCCAGCAAAAAAGAAAACTCAACTGCCGCTGTTCTTTTGGCACCTGTGAGCATTCCTCCCACAATAGTAGCGGCGGCGCGCGAGACCCCAGGTATTACCGATAACGATTGAAAGCAGCCAATAAAGAACGCCTGCTTGTTACTGATGCTATCAATCGAAGCAGCGTGAGAATCTTTTTCAATGTGAAATTTCTCAATTGCGATGAGGATAACACCACCAACAAAAAGTGATGTCAACGTAACATCCGGGCTACTCAAGAGTACTCCCTTGATCAAAGGATAGAGAGTAAAGCCGACAACTGCAGTCGGTAGAAATGCAAGGATAATTTTAGGCCAATACGCTCTTTTAAAAAGAAGAGTTCGCCAGTAGAGTACAACAACTGCCAAGATTGCTCCCAACTGAATAATGATTTCAAAACTCTTGACGAAATTTGTTTCGTGAATACCCAAAGCATGAGAAGCAAGGATCAAATGTCCGGTGCTTGAAATGGGTAAGAACTCAGTAACGCCTTCAACGAGTGAAAGGATGAGAGTATGTATGAGATCCATAGATCGATAATACCAGAAATCAAGCTATCTTACATCGGGCAACCAGCCCAATATGATCTGAAGCATAAAATTTCTTCCCAAGATTATCAGTGAACTGCTCACGGAGAATATATGAAGTGTCGTGTAGTTTTATGGAAGGTGAAGCAAGAATGTAGTCAAGTCTACCGACTCGGTGCCCAGGAGGCAAAAATTCCTGATGATAGGTACTGAAGTCGTCGTACGTAAAGAAGTCCTGAAGAGTGCTCTCGGTGATAAAATTTTGATAAAGTGGAGAACCTTTGGGGACATTGAAATCTCCTGCCAAAATAAGTTGTTCTTTGCGGCTAAGAATGACTTGGGTGTGGACAGCAACTTGCGTCAGTTGCGAAGCCAACAGCGGGAGAAAACGATTGCCTGCCGACCAGTTGTCATCTGAGTTCTGCGTGAGGTGCGTATTGCCTAGCCAGAGATTGGTTCCTTTCAACTGCGTCAGCAGAATTCCTCGGACAGACAAATGGCCGGTGACAGATTTGTTGTTGAGTTTGCCTTTTTCCAGGAAATCGTAATAGATGGTGTGTTCTAAAGGAAATTTAGACAAAATTACCAGCCCACCACGCGGGCCATAAAAAATTCCTTTAAAAGCCTTATAACGGTATTCTTTCAAGAGGCGAAGCAAAAATATGTAATGGGGGTAATCGATAATTTCCTGAAGGAAAAGAATATCGGCATTGGTACGATTAATTTCCTCAGCGATTAGCCTAAAGCGCTTACGGACATTGTTGCGCATAAATGTTTTGACTATTGCTTTGGGATGAAAGGGGGTCCCGAAAACGTTGAGCGATAGTACCTTGAGGTCTTTTTGACTCATAAGTTATTATATACCTAAATGGTACAATAATTAGATGCGCATTTTCTTGTTGTATCTCATCTGCATTATAGGCGCGATGGGAGTTATGCTGGTCGGTTACTTTTTGTATGTTCCGCAAAAAAATTCAAACTCCCGTTTTCTTTCCCCACTTCCCGACTTTTTGACCATTGCATTGAACAAACAAGTGACGCTTTTGGATCTATGGTCGCCTTTTATCAAACAGGCTAAAGGAGATGAGAACAGTATTCCCAGCTTCACAGCGCACTCTGTTCTTATCTATGATCTGACCACTGACAAGACTCTTTTTGAGTATCAGCCCCAGCTGCACCTCCCCATGGCATCTCTCACCAAGATTATGACTGCTACTATTTCTCTTGAAAATAAACGTCCAGATGATCGATATGTTGTCTCTTCCCAAAATTTGGTGGGAGAGGATAGTATGGGACTAAGTACAGGTGAAGTTATGGATGAGACAGACCTTCTTTATGGTCTGATGCTTCCTTCAGGCAATGACGCGGCCGAAGTTCTGGCGACTGATTCTCCTTTTGGCAGAACAGGCTTTATTAAGGCCATGAATGATAAGGCTCGTGCTCTGGGTTTGACAGATACTGTCTTTAGCAATCCCTCAGGACTCCAGGGAGATGGGACGCAGTATACGACAGCTTTAGATCTGCTGGTCATGACAAGATATGCTATGGACACGTATCCCCTCTTTGCCAAAGTAGTCTCGACGTATGAATATGATATACCCCAGACAGAAGACCACAAAGCTTATCAGTTATTTAATGAAACAAATTTATTGACGAGTTATCCTGGCGTCAAAGGCGTCAAGACAGGTTATACACCTGAGGCTGGGTTATGTTTGGTTACATATCTTGACTACAAGGGCCATCGGATTATTGGCATAATTCTCGATAGTGAAGATCGTCGGGAGGAAATGAAGATGTTTTTGGACTACTCTCTCAAAGAAATAGGCATCACTCCCCCAACGCATCAATAACCTTTCTTGGTTGAATTCAACTCACGTATAAAGTAAAATACACTAACGCCGCGGTGGTGAAATGGTATACACGGGGGCCTTAAGAGCCCTTGTTCGAAAAGGACGTGGGGGTTCGACTCCCCCCCGCGGCACTTCGCTTCGCTCAGTGCAGGCGTATGTATACTCAAAGTATGACTACTTTGTTTATATTCTTGAATGCTCAGATAAATCTTTTTATATTGGTAAAACAACGAATATAGAAAAAATTAATGGAATACAAGTTTACGCTGAGGAGCATCAGCGACGAAACGGGGAGTAGCTCAGTTGGCTAGAGCGCGCGGTTTGGGACCGTGAGGCCGGAGGTTCAAGTCCTCTCTCCCCGACTAGTTATGGGTCTGGGATTTCTTCGGTTTGTTTTTCTTCAGCTACCGGCGCCAATACATTGCGGAGAGTGACAAGAATCGTATTGGCCCATAAGGCATAGCCAAAATCAGAGGGATGAAAACCATCACTGGCAATTGCCTCGGGGAATGACTTTAATACTGCCCGACTATCCTCAAACATATCGACAGTTACTGTCCCTGTCATTCGTCCAATATTACGAATAATGGTGTTAAGTTTGCCTGCTTTGTACCTGCTGTAGGTTTTGAGCAGTTTGGGAACTGCCGGAGTAAGCGATAGGTCTGGAATTGTTGAGATGACGACAGTCGCATCAGTTTTTTGCTGGAGTGTCCTGAGAAGATGTTGAAGATTTGTCTCAAATTCTTCTAATTTGGTACGCCTGATGATATCGTTGGCTCCAATTGAGATAGTGATGAGGCTTGGATTTATTTTGAGAACTTTTGGCAGTTGGTGCTCGATCACATCTGACAACACAGCTCCACTTCTGGCAAAGTTTTGATAATCTACCTGTCTATAGCGATCTTTTAGCGAAGTGGCAATAATACTGGTATAGGTTTTTTCATGCATACTCGCGCCCATCCCCTCTGCAGTGCTATCGCCGAGAGCCACATAGATAAAAGGCTCGAGTTCATAGCGGAAAATTTGGAGAATTTTCCGTTTGATTGAGTTGGGGATAAAAACCCATTTGGAAATATTCATACATCTATTATACTTCAGTAAAGCAAATTCATAATATTTTCAGCCACAAAAATGCTATAATAGTTTCGCGCCGCGATGCTTGCTTCTTATTGAGAGAAGCAAAATCGTTGCTTCACGAGTGTCGATTTTGCTATCCCTGAAGGGAAATCGTTGGAAAAAACCGTGAGGTTTGTTCCATTTAGCGGGTGTAGTTCAATGGTAGAACACAACTTTTCCAAAGTTGATACGAGGGTTCGATTCCCTTCACCCGCTCATTAGTAAAAACCATGCATACAACAGATAATTATCGCAAACATAAAAGCGCTAGTCCCATGCAGCAGAAACTGCTGGCTAAATTTGAAAAAATATTGCTTCATGAGATTAAGCTTCTCAAACCGCAATCTATCCTGGATGTCGGCTGTGGTGAAGGATTTACTTTAGAAAAACTTCGTAAGGCTAAAATTGGCAAAAATCTCGAAGGAGTTGACTATCTTGATTTGGCAATTAAACTAGGCAAAAAAGAACACCCAAAGCTTCATTTGAAGAAAGGCAGCATTTATGATCTCAAATATAAAGCTAATTCTTTTGATGTTGTTCTCTGTAGCGAAGTTCTCGAACATGTCGACAATCCGCAGAAAGGTCTTGAAGAACTTGTTCGTGTGAGTAAAAAATACGTCGTCTTGTCTGTCCCTGATGAACCGTGGTTTATGCTCGGCAATTTTCTGAGGGGCAAGAACTGGTCTCGCTGGGGCAACGATATCGAGCACATCAATCACTGGACGTTCTGGCAGTTTCGAGGGTTTGTTGGCCGGCAACTCAAGGTGCGCAAGATGCTTCTTCCCCTTCCCTGGACTTTGATCATTGCTGAAAAACGCTAATCTTCTTTGCGTTGGCTTTTGATCAACACGATCACAAAAGATACAAATGGTATTGCTAAGAGCGCGCCTGCTACTCCTAAAAGATTTGCTCCAATCATAATGCTGAGGATGACGATGACTGGGTTGAGTCCGACGGCCTGTTGCATGATCTTGGGCACCAAAAGATTGTTTTCAAGCGCTTGAATGAGAAGATAGGTGACAATTATCGCCAACGCCATTGCAGGAGAAATTGTAAATGCGACTATGACTGCAGGAACGGCTGACAGGATCGGTCCAAGTGTCGGCAAGACTTCCAAAATTCCGGCAATAAGTGCCAATGGCAGTGCGTAGGGCAGGTGCAAAAATGTCAGAGCGATAAATGTCGTCAGTCCAATGACAAAACACAAAAGTATCTGTCCCCGTAGCCAAGCGCCTAATTTGTCGTCAATTAACTTGAGGGTATTTTTAACGTTCTCCCGTTGTTCTTTGTCAAATAGTGAAGCAAATTTTTGCTTGAATGTATCATTGTAATTAAGCAGGTAAAAACTTACGATGAGTACTGTCAGCATCGAGAGAAGTCCTCCAAAGACCTGACTCGTGACGCCAATAGCGTTTTGACCGAGGCTATGGATTTGAAGATTGAAATAATCTTGCAGATTTTGTTGGTTAAGCTTGAACCCAAAGATGGTCGCAGAACTATCGAGATAGTGAGGAAAGCCGCCGATGAGAGAAGCGATTTGTGAGAGGACAAAAGGAATAAGTGGGATGATAAGAAGGAAGAGTAAAAGAAAAATAGCAAGATACGGGATGAGAACAGCAATAAGTTTGGGTAATCCAAGTTTGCGTAGTACTCTTACTGCAGGCAAAAGAGCTGCCATGATGATATAGGAGATAAAAATCGAGATGATAATGCCCCGGATCTCAAAAATTAGCCACCCCGTAACTGCTAGAAAAAGAGCGAAAATAATTTGATTGTGAAGAAGATAGCGGTAAAATTTAGTAATCACAGCTATCTCTACTATATGCCAGCGCAGCAAGAGATGTCAAACAAGCAGCTTTGTTTGTTTGCCTAGCATGCTGGGAATTGCTACAATACGGACAATTATGCGCCTGTAGCTCAGTGGATAGAGCATGTCGGTTCTAACGACGGGGTCGGGGGTTCGAATCCCTCCAGGCGTACTCTTTCTTCTCTTAAAACTTCTACTGACTGAGGACTTGCTGCATAGAGGTGAAGCCTGGGCGGGGTTGTAATTTAGTTCCAAATAATCCGTCTGCTCCATTTTGGATGCTGCCATCATCATCAATAAAGTAATCATATTTGTCTGAAAGCGTCCAACCTCTCCATGCTACACAACTGGGTTCGCTGATACAGGCGTTGAGTACCTGAGCGTATTGTTGAGCCTGCACTGAGTCTCCATCGTCATTGTAGACATCCTGTTCTGAGATCTGTGACTTAAAGCCCATCTGTGAAAGTATCTCGATATGATTTTTCAGGGCTTTCGGATCGATAAGATCCCCACTCTCGTATTCATGTGCCTCAAAGCCAATAGAGATGTGGTCAAGCGGAATCTTGTGTGATGTGAGATCTGAAGAGAACTGCTTGAGGAAGGTGAGAAATCCGTCCCATCTGTCCCCATCTGCTTCCAGACCGTATTCGTTGATAGATAAAAGTGCATGAGGGTTGGCTTTGTAGGCCGCATCGAAGGCTTTGATGATATAGGAACTGCCCATTGCTTGATACCATTTGTGAATGCGGTAGATTTGCCCGGTGTCAGCGTCAAAATCATCATAGTCAGCCAATGGTTCATTGACGACATCCCAAGAGGTCACTTTGTCGCCAAAATGCTTGACGACTGTTGTAATGTAGTCCGTCATGATTTTTTCGATGGCTGCTTTATCTGTGGCTGTTTTGACGGGAAGAGCATTAAACCAGGGAGGATTTGCCTCGCCGAAGACGAGCGTGTGGCCATGGATATCAGTAATACCGTTTTGTCTTGCGAGCTGGACAAGAGCG
>DASZRR010000081.1:0-13018 GCA_035549055.1 Patescibacteria group bacterium
ACTGTTTCACGACCCATATTCCCCAAAGGATTGGAAGGATTGGGCGACTACATCATTTCAGACCTCAAAATTAATGGCGAGTTCATTTCTTCTTTGACTCTCTCCGCATTAAAAAACAAAAGAGATCAGATAAGCTATATATTTTATCCAAATCAAGAAGCGCTTAAGACGTCCTTCCTTCTTGGTCAGACGTCTCAGATTGTCGGAGTAATCGACCCTAAAATTTTGCAGATTGACCTAGCAAATAGTTCAAATGTCCAAGCAGACAAAAATACTGATTATTCACAACTTGTCACACTTTTCTTTAATACAAAAGACCAGGTCCTCTCAGACAACAAATTGCGTAAGGGTCTTTCCTATGCTCTCCCAGATTCCTTTACTCAAGGCGAGAGAGCCTACCTACCCTATGCGCCTACTTCTATTTATTACAACAAAGATGCTATCAGTCATACTCAAGACTTGGCTCATGCAAAATTACTCATCGATGCATCCTATTCAAGCGCTTCAGTGTCTGCTTCTCAAGTTCTGACACTAAAAACTCTTGAAAAATATCAGACCGTTGCACAACAGTTAGCAAAAGTGTGGCGTAGTTTAGGAGTCAAAACTAAAATAGTCGTGGTTGATAGCCGCCCCGATAGTTTCCAGATGTATTTAGGAGATTTTACCGTTCCAGAGGACCCAGATCAATACATGCTTTGGCACTCAGATCAGGAAAGCAATATTACAAAATTTGTTAGCCTTCGAATCGACAAATTACTTGAGGATGGACGCAAAACAGCTGATATCGCCGTGCGCAAGAAAATCTATGCAGATTTCCAAAAATATTTACTCGATGATGCGGTAATTGATACGCCAGCTTCTTTTCTCTATTTTCCCTATACTTATACAATTACCAGGCACTAACTGGTCGCTTTTTTACTCCTCAGATGTCTGTGATAAGTAATGGCAAAACGATGCGCCTCATCACGAGTTCTTTGAATAAGGTGTAAAGATGGTGAATCTTTGGGCAATGAAAGCTCGATAAAATTGTCTTCGTTATTTCCATAGAGACGTGGCTTGTTTTGAGTAAGCGTCGTACGTCTTGACTCATCGTAAAACTGCTGCGTGGTGGGAATTATAATTGTCTCTTCCCTTTTGGCAAGACCAATAAGTGGTATGTGTTTTTGTCTTACATCCATAGCCTGAAGAACTGAACTTAATTGTCCTTTCCCACCGTCAGCGATAATAAGATCCGGAGTTGGCCATTCAGTGTGAGTTAGTCGTCTCATTAGCACCTCGGCAATCATGGCAAAGTCGTTAGGTTTGCCATCTTTATGGATCTTAAATTTACGATATTGAGACTTGTCAATTTCACCATCTGTCAAAACGACCATCGAACCTGTAGCGTTGGTTCCCTGGATATTAGAAATATCATAACACTCGATTCTTTGTAGTTCTCCAACCTCCAACCCCTGACTACGCAAAGCGTTCTGCAACCCCCGTAACTCCTGAAATCGTAAATCTGAACGAAGATTTGGATTGACGTCATATTCAAATGGTTTGTGCGAAGGCTCAGTAATAATTTTGAGAGCGTTTATGCGCTTTTTAAGTTGGGATGCTACCTCGAAATTTTCATCTCGACTTGCTTTGTCCATTTCTTTTGTCAAGTCTTTCATAACAGACTGTGACTTGCCTTCAAGCACTCGGATAATATCTCGAATATTTTTTCTATATTGTTTGTTAAGCTCTTTAGTGGCAAAGACAGGCGGGCAGGGACAAAGACCCAGATGGTGATAGAGGCAGATACGTTTGGGGTGGTTCGTAACTGACTGGTAAGGGAACGCTCGTCTAAGAGTTCTCAGGACTGTTTTTACTGCGCCAGAGGAAGGATATGGGCCAAAATACAAAGCCGCGGGGTCATGCATTCTGCGAGCCAACACAACGGGAGGATAGTCTTCTTTGATCGGAATTTTGATGAGAGGGTATGACTTATCGTCAGTAAGACGAATATTGAAATGGGGACGGTACTTTTTGATGTAATATGCTTCCAACAAAAGCGATTCGAGTTCTGACTCGACCAGAACTATTTTGATTTTATCAATATGTGCCACTAGCAGACGAGTCTTGGGACCAAGACCGCTGGGAGAAGTAAAGTATGATGAGACCCTCGCCTTGAGATCTTTGGCCTTGCCAACATAAATAATTTGCTTAGCTGCGTCGAGAAATAAATAGACCCCAGGCTTTGATGGCAAGGAAAGATATGATGATCGCTGATATAACACTAATAACACCTCCTATCAAGATAGCTCTATTAAAGAGAAACGGAGTCACAGTAATATGGCCTTGAATTATAGTTCCTTGCAGGCTGAATGTAAAATTATATGACTTGTTAGTAAAAAAAGGCGTCTTCGCAAATTGTACCGGAATATCAACTTTACCAAAAGGCGGAACAGGCTTGATTGCAATATCCTGCCTGAGTGGGTGCAAGGTCTCAGAAGCCAAAACTCCCGATGTCAAGGGGAAAAGGATGTGGCCTGTGTTCGCGACTCTAATTGTCCCTCCTACAGCAAAGCCTGCCTGAATTTTGTTGGGAAAATCTGCAGACACTGAAATTTGCGGTGGATCTGTAGGAAAAATCGGAGAAAAATCAACTGTGATGTCTTTTTTGTTCTCATCTCCTGTGAATTTGTAGCCGCCGGGTGGGATAGGATACTGACTATTCTGGCCTTTTTGGATAAAAGTAATGTGGTCAAAGTCTAGCACCGTGAAATAATCGGTTCCACCTGTTGTATTTCCCCATGTTGGGTCTACCATAATCCACTTATTCTGTTTAAAGTCATAATATTCTGGCCATGAATGCAGAATATCTTGCACGAGTGACAAAGGGCGTTGTTTTGAATTCTCGCTGTAGGCATAGCCATTAATTTCACGAGCTGGAATTCCAGCCGCTCTGGCCAATGTTATAAAAAGGTCCGTGAACTCCAGACAAACCGCAGAGTCTTTCTGCTGCAACGCGGCTACTGCGCCCAATCGAGGCTCTTTCGTTGTGACGCGATTGAAATCATAGTGGAGGTTTTTGACGACGTAGTCATAGATCGCCTGAGGAGTTCTAAGCTCAGCAGCGAGCTGTTTGATTTGACTATTGCTAGTCTGCCAGAAAGGCTGTTCCTTCGTGTCTGTTTGTATTTCCTGAGTACTAATTTCAGATTGGGAAGGAGCGTTGGTAAGCTGAATTTTCTCCTCAACCTGAACTGTCATTTTTTGAGATGGAGCAAGCGCATACTTAGCCAACCAATTCCCGTCCTGATCAATGCTGACATTTTTGGGCTTGGGGTTTATGGAACCGATTGAAACTTTCTGATAATTTGTCTCAGGCGGCAGCGCTATCTCCGTCTCAATAGGAAAAAGATTTGCGTTGCCTAGATGGTACGTGAGATGGACATCATAAATCTGCTCAGTACCAAAAGCGATAGAGATACCAGCTTTCCCGAGTTGGTCTTTGTTGAAAGTTAATTGGCTAGATGTAATCTTGGGCTTGATATATGCTGGTTGACCAAACGAAGATGGAACAGAAATACTGACAGTAAAGTTATTAAAATCATCGGGGTTGGCGATACCTGGAATATTGATTTCCCAGATCTTGCCACTATGTTGGGCAATATCTGAAGTATCAAAATCGATACTAAAAGGCATTGATTTGTCTTTGCCTACTGAGTGTTTGTTAAAAGGAAGAGTAATAGCGTTGCCGAAATCAGTCTTGGCAACTTTTGGGGTAATCGGGCCGTCTGGATCTCTGGCAATGAGGTTGTTAATATCGTCAAAACCAACATTTATAGTATCGCTTGAGGCATAGTAATCACTTGATTTGTTGGTCAGGGTGACCGCAACTCTGACGTGCGTTATGCCAGTATCCTGGACGGTATAGTTGACTTGATAATCCCTCTGGAAATAGTCATCCGCAAATGTTTTGCTAGAGACAAGGGGTGATAAAACAAGAAAAATTACTGAAATCAAAAAAAATTTGAGGCGCATACTGACAAGCTTATTTTAGCAGATTAGGCTTTAGTCCAATACTTTTTTGAGGAATTGTCCTGTGTAGGAAAGAGGATTTCGAGCAATTTCCTGAGGCGTTCCTTGTGCGACAATTTCACCACCCTTGGCTCCTCCTTCAGGCCCCAAATCAATGATGTAGTCAGCATTTTTGATTACGTCCAAGTTGTGTTCAATCACGATAACCGAGTTGCCCTGATCGACAAGTTTGCGCAGGACAACAAGGAGTTTCTCCAAATCGGCAAAATGGAGCCCAGTTGTTGGCTCGTCAAGAAGATACAGCGCATCTTTACCTCTTTTGGCTAACTCCGTGGCCAGTTTGACGCGTTGCGCCTCTCCTCCTGAGAGGGTCGGAGCAGGTTGACCCAGTTCGACATAGGAAAGTCCGACATCCTTAAGCGTTTCCAATTTGTGAGCCAGACCCGGCACAAAAGAGAAAAACTCGACAGCTTCCGCCACACTCATATCCAGAACGTCGGCAATATTCTTGCCCTGGAACAAAACCTCCAATGCCTCAGTGTTGTACTGCTTGCCTTGACAGACCTCACAGGTGATAAAGACATCTGGCAAAAACTGCATCTCAATTTTGATCTGGCCCTCTCCTTCACACGCCTCACATCTACCGCCTTTGACGTTGAAGGAAAATCTTCCCGGACCGTAACCCCTGATTTTGGCCTCTTTCGTCTGGGCAAAAATCTCACGAATATAGTTGAAGCTGCCAGTATAAGTAGCAGGGTTACTTCGTGAGGTGCGGCCGATTGGTGACTGGTCGATTTGGAAGATATTTCTGATGTGTTCAAACCCTTGCAGATCGTCGAACTTACCAGGTTTTTGTCTATGAAAGGGATTTTCCTTCTGCATAAGAGCGTGATATAAAATGTCGTTGATCAGTGTCGACTTGCCGCTTCCTGATACGCCGGTGACAACGATGAGTTTGTTGAGAGGAAAAGTAGCGTTGACATTTTTGAGGTTGTGTTCAGCGGCACCAGTTAGTTTCAAATACAACTGTTCTTTTTTGACAAGAGAGGGATTTTCTGCTTTTTTGATTTTAATCACTTTTTTGCCTGAGAGATACTGACCAGTTAGCGAGTTGGGATCTTTCTTAATCTCCTCATAGGTACCCTTCGCTACAATCGTCCCGCCAAAAGATCCTGCGCCCGGACCAAAATCAAAAATCATGTCACTCGCAGCCATAGTATCTTCGTCATGTTCAACCACAAGTACTGTATTGCCAATATCGCGAAGTTTCTTGAGAGTCTCGATCAATTTCTCGTTGTCTCGTTGATGAAGGCCGATTGATGGCTCATCGAGGACATAGAGAACACCTGTAAGGCCACTTCCAATCTGAGAAGCAAGTCTAATGCGTTGTGCCTCTCCGCCTGCGAGCGTCGCGGCTGTACGAGAAAGGGTAAGGTATTCAAGCCCCACGTCGACGAGAAATCCAATGCGTGTCTTGATTTCACGCAAAATAAGTTTGCCAATTTCTTTTTCTCTATTTGAGAGAAGCGGATCTAAACCGTCAAAAAACCCCATAACCTCGCCAATTGGCATACTTGAGATATCGACGATTGATTTGTTGTTAATCGTGACTGAGAGAGCCTCTTTTTTGAGTCTGGCTCCGTGACAAAGTGGACAGGCATCATATTTCATGAATTTTTCAATTTGACCTTTTACATAGGCAGATTCTGACTCGCCGTAGCGGCGTTTGAGCTCAAAAGAGATTCCCCTGAACGTCTCACTGATGACTGTCTGACTCCCCCACCTGTTTTCCCCGCGCACCCGGTATTCCTTGTCACCCGTACCAAAAAGAAGTAAATCTTTCTGGTCCTGTGTCAGTTTTTCAATTTTGACGTCAAGCGGAATGTGATTCTGCTCACAAAATGTTTTGAAAGTTCGGGAAAACCACGTATCATTATTGCCGAGATTGAAGAAAGGTAAAATACCACCCTCATTGATAGTAAGATTTTTATTGAAGACCAAATCTTGGTCAATAATCAAAACTGTGCCGATACCTGAGCACTCAGGACACGCTCCATGCGGAGTATTGAAAGAAAATATACGCGGTTCAACCTCAGGAAGTGAGATATTATCCACAGGACAAGCGAATTTTTCAGAATAGAGATGATCATCAAGTTCTGTCGGGAACTCAGGTATCTCAAAACTTGCATCCTTGATGACTGCAACAATCATCTCGCCATTGCCATATTGGAGCGCTTGCTCAACATCTGTAGCCAGACGAACGCGGTCGGACTCCTGTGCAATTACTAACGTATCAATAACTAAATCAATCGTGTGACGGTTGGTTTTGATCAGGACGATCTTCTCATCTAAGGACATCACTCTCCCGTCAATCCGCACTTTGCGATAACCTCGCTTTTTCAAGGATACAAAAAGCTCGCTGTATTCCCCTTTTTTGTCTTTGACCAAAGGAGACAAAATCATCACCCTGACAAATTTCTTCCCTGGCTCTGCCTGTGTCGTCTGCATCTGCAGGATTGACTCAGTGATCTGTTCCTTGGACTGCTGAGCAATCTCGCGTCCACAAATCGGACAGTGAGGATGGCCAACACGGGCAAAAAGAAGTCGCATATAGTCATAGATCTCTGTGACGGTGCCTACTGTTGAGCGGGGGTTGTGACTGCTGGCTTTCTGATCAATCGAGATCGCAGGAGACAAACCCTCGATGAGATCGACATCAGGCTTTTTCATCGTGCCGAGGAACTGGCGAGCGTAGCTAGAAAGACTCTCAACGTAGCGGCGTTGCCCCTCAGCATAGATCGTGTCAAAAGCTAGACTTGACTTGCCACTACCAGACAATCCCGTCAGAACAACCAATTTATCCTTGGGGATTTCCATGTCAATGTTTTTAAGATTGTGTTCTCTGGCACCTTTTACGACGATTTTTTCCATAATTTTGGCAATTAAAGATTATAGGTGATAATACAAGGGAAAGCAATCAGGAGGATAGGAGTCAGTTGGGGTGGCGTGTGATCTTGCGACTTGTCAGTCATGAGTAGTCTCCGTCGTGAAGTCAAAAAGAAGGTATTGAATTATAGCAAAGAAACAAGCTCAAGCAGATGTGTGCTTCTCAGAGTGTACAGCAAAGTAATCGATCGCACCATTAATTCCATCTTCTTTTAGAGCTGCCTCTAACTCTAGAACGTTTTGAATAGTAAAAGCCTCTGTGGCCTCTCTTGCCATATTGATTATTCTTTGATCTGACCATATACTTCTGTCCTCATCTTTCATTAAAGCAGCGACAATCTCGTAAGCCACCATTTCGGCAAGATTGACCATCCACTCTTCATCTGAAATTTCTTCTTCAGGGAAGAACATTCTTTGCCTCACGGCAACCGAGAAAGGATCCATGAGGTTATGACCGTTTTCTGATCCTGCAAAACTTGATTGGACGCGATGTCCACTTTCTTGAAGCTTATGACTTACTGGAGTATGTATAGCACCGATGTAGCCGACAAATCCGATTATTTTCCCTGTGTCAATTTCGTGAGCTATCAGATCATGGATTCGTTGTTCTCTTGCTCTAAACCACTCAGCTGAGAAATTGACACAGTTTTGGTATACCTGTAGTGCCTCATTAAAATTTCCCGCGTATGCAGACTCAAGCGCTTGTCTTTTGAGAATAAGATTACGGGGTACTCCGTCTATCAGAGCTTCTTGGGCTTCATCTGCTGGAATTGATTCTGAAAGGATCACTAGCCTATTAGGAGATCGATCATGAATGTTGTCTAATACATTAAGCTGTTCCCGTAAAAAGGGGTCCAACTCTTCTAGAATTCCTTCTTTAGCCTCAATAAGTTGTTCGTCGCTCGGAAACTCTTCTTTATCCATGAGGTAAAGCATCGTAGCATATGCGTTAGAAGAACTCATACCCTGGGAAGATAAAATAGCCAGTAACTTAGCTTCAAAAGGAGTGCAACTAGCATCTTCCAAAAAAACGCCTATCTGTCCTTGAGGGAAAGTTGTAAGAAGCCTGTCGATGGCATTCTCATAGGTAGCTATAAGATGGGTATCAGGTTCGGAATGACTCCCATAAATTACCTGGATAGGCTCAATTTCATGTTCTTTCATGGAACTAAAGGTGATGTTGAATTGAGCAGAGAGAGGTGAATGGGTGACGCCAAGGGGATTCGAACCCCTGATTCTCTGGCTGAAAACCAGATGTCCTAGGCCACTAGACGATGGCGCCTTGATTTTACCAACCACCACCTTCTCAGATGGCCTGAGTATTATACTAAAATTTCCTCTCTCAAGACAACTTACTTGAGCTTGCGACGAAGCGCCTCCAAAATCGCTTTGGCTGTCTCCTGACCTCCAAGGCCAAAAGCGATTCCACCGGCGAGTGCGACCATAGCCACAAAGCCTGTGAAAAGGATCCGGATCAAATCGGCAGCTACTCCCAACTGAGTGAGAACTGCCAAAGTCACAAAAACGATAATTGCCCAGCGAGTCACGGAACCCATGAGTTTGGCGACATCAGGCGAGATGCCACGTGTTGAACCCATGACAATATCACTTGCTAACCGCGCAAAAGCAAAGCCAACGATACCAATGATTGCTGCGACAAAAACATTCGGCAGATAAAGCAAAAATGTGTTGAGAACAGTCGTGATCTGAGGCAAATTCCAGACATCAGCCGTTGGAATAAGGAAAATAATAATGACAAACCAGCGGACTACTTCAGATAGGATATTAGTCCAGCTGTAGTCTTTCTTGCCCTCAGGAATGCCGTATCTATTTAGATATGTCTCAATATTCAAAGCGTCTAACAGACTTACAACCAGCCTCTTGGCAATTGATCCTACGATAATACCCAAAAGAAGAATAATAAGACCAGCAATAAAATTGGGCAAAAAAGCAGCAGCGGCGTAAAAACTCTCACGAATTGACCCGATCAGAGAATCTCCTACATTTCCATGCATAATCTATCACCTCCTTCCAGCTAACTTATACTCAGTCTATGGAATGCGCAGGAAGCTTGTCAAGAGTGAGCGTGGCTTGATATAATCTACTAACCTCATAATGGTATGGACTGCCTGACGGTTGGTAATACGCAAGGGAAAAACCGCGAGGTGTGTCTCATTTGGGCCGGTAGCTCAGCGGTAGAGCAGGAGCCTTTTAAGCTCTTGGTCACAGGTTCGAATCCTGTCCGGCTCACAAACTAAACGTTTTGTTTATAACTGCCCCAATAATATGCAAGATTTTATATTTTGGTGGTCAGTTGTATCAACTATCCTTTCTGTAGTATTTTTAGGTGTTTCTATTTGGCAAGTAGTTGATAACCGTAAGCAAAAAGAAAGAAGTAATGCTCAAGTTAAGATTTGGATGCAGGATGCTAACGGAGTAACTCAGGCACTAGCAAGAGTTATTCAGGATAATCTTGCTGGTAGATATTCTTCAACAAATGATGTTTGCAACGCTATATGGGCAATTCATGCTAGTTCTTTCGCACTATATCAGTCATTATACGAAGAAAGAGCTATAACTGAAGATGAATACAAAGAGCAGCAAAAGGAATTTAAGGAGCAGCTTAAAAAACAACAAGAGTCACAAAATCAACCACAAGCAGACACAACTCCTAAGCCAAAAAGAAAACGTACATCTAGATAGGCTTGTTGCTTTACTATTTGATTTAGCTTATGAAGAACTCCAAGAAGAAGCTATGTTGAATTCTTCCAAGGTATTAAATACAAGCAAGAAGTAATCCCAAACATGTTCCAAAGTCTGGACTGTCAGTTCACCCACAAAAAAGTTGGATTAACTCCAGCTTTTTTTATGATATAGTTCAGGACAGGATGAGAAGCGCCGCTACTATGTAGCTAGTCCCCTTGGGGGAAATCCTGTCCGGCTCACAGTTTTTCGGGTTGGCCGGCTTTGGTCTGATCTCTATAAACAGAGATATTTTTGAGACCCATGTCATAGGCTTGCAGGAAGATCTTCTCCACGTCCTCAACTGTAGCAGTTGATGGTAAATTGACTGTCTTGGAGGCAGCCTCATCAACTACTCCCCGACTTCCTGCGAGCGCACCTGTCATCTGGATATGCTTGCTATAGCCTATTTCTTTGGCTGTACGGAGAACTTCCTGAGCGCGTTTGGGAAGAGCTCTAATGCCCTGAAAACTGCCTTTCATAGCTGCTTCTTTGAGGATTCTGGCGGCGTAACGAGGAGCGACTTTGTGAACATAATCTTGAATGACTTTTTTGATTTCTCCGTCTTCTGCAAAGATAGTAAAGATTGGCTCTAGCGATGACGTCACTCCCAAGATAATTGAGGCTCTGCCCGTTGGTGGTAATGCAGTTGTCAGAATGTTGCGTAGCACTCCCGTCTGTCGAATTTGGTCTGACAACGTCTGCCATTGGCTGGCAGCGACTGTTCTGGTTGAGAAACTATATTTCTTGGCAAGAAATCCTGTGAAATAAGCATTATCTTGTTTTGCATCCATTGCGAGACACGATCCTCTTTGCTGTGCAAGCTGGACCGACTCGAGTTTGGAAACATAGTTGATAAAGGATACAACGTCTCGCGCCAACTCAACTCCTGCACCGCTGGTATATGCCTCGCCACAGGCTATCAGCATGTCTGCCAAACCACAGATACCCAGTCCGACTTTCCTTTTGAGCTTGGTTATCTCTTTGGTGACACCAGTTGGAAAATACTCAAGGCTATATTCAACGGCATTGTCCAACGCCCTCAGGGTAAGTTTTGTGACTCTTGAAAGTTTGTCATAATCAATTTGATTGTTGACCACAAAAGCTGCGAGATTGATATAACCAAATTGACATGCTTCTCCTTCTGCCAAGCCCATTTCTGCACAAGGCGGGACACTCACCTACTTTCCGTGTTTGAGAGTTGCGACTGGGTTATCTTCATTCATGCGTTCCAGAAAAAGAACACCTGGATCGCCTGTCCGCCAAGCGTTCTCAGCCATCATTCGAAACAAAGTATAAGCATCAATGCGAAGGCCATTGGACAGGGTGAATGATTCTCTGTTCTGTACAGCCTGCATAAATTCTTCAGACAAATCGACTGAAATATTGAAATGTTTGATAACGCCATCTTTTTTCTTGGCGTCGATAAATTTCTCTATATGAGGATGTGAGACGTGGAGGCTGCCCATATTACCAATATAGCGATCGTATTTCCCCGTCGCGGTTTCTTTGACTGAGAGATCATTAATCCAATTGAGAAGGCCTGTTGGGTCATCATAGGCTGTCAGATCAAAGCCAGAACCCATATTTTGCTTGTAATAGGACGTAATAACAGACCTGGCTTTTTTCCTCTTGCGGAGGTCCACGGGAACGACTACACAAGAAGACAGCGCACTACTATGATTTTTGCCCGCGTTGGTAAGAGCTGGAGTCCCTGGCATGACATAGTGTTCTACCATATACTCAGCGAATTGTTGTTTCATCTGATCAATTTGCTCTGGGGGCGTTCCAAATTTTTCTTCAATATCAAAAAAAGTTGCAACGACACGTTCAAGAAGGTGTTGAGGGTGTTCATCAACGCTAGCAATGCGTTGCTTGACCATCATGGTCCAGATATGAGGCATCGGACTGTAGGTAGGAAGCGTCATACTTCCTCCGTTCTGTCTCATGGCTAAATAATACTCCTTTCTTACAAACTTTTAAAGTAGCAAACGTATGAATTATGTATGAAAATACCAGGGTCTTATAATTTTAGTTTGCCGGTAAGAAAAAGATATATTGCGTACACACCAGCTGCAATAATTGTTATGGCGCCGAGTGCTCCAAGAATTGGGATGATATAGGTCAGAGATAAAATAAAGATACCAAAAACAGCAATGATGATTGCTGCCTTGATGAGATTCTGCTGGTCAATATTGGGAAGCATAGTATAATCCTTGCTCAGCTAGTATAGCTTATTTTTGCAAAGATTGATACTCAGCAATTTTGGCCACGACTTGAGCGTGTGTCTGACAAGCCATCAGCTCTGATCTCAACTCTGAAGACCCGGGAAAGCCAGTCACATAACATTTAAAAAACTTTTTCATAACCTGATATGGTTTTTGCTCACCCCAGGTAGCGACAAATAATTCACTGTGCTTTTGCAGTATATTCAATTTGTCCTCCAGACTGACACGGTCACCATAAAACTTAGTGTTAAATACCCAGAGGTCATGAAAAACCCCACGACCTATCATGATGCCATCAACGCCAGTCTGCTCTACTTTTTGTAATCCCTCTTCCCGACTCAAAATGTCGCCGTTGCCAATGATAATTGTGGCAGGATGTATCTGATCTCGCAGCTGGACTGCTTTGGCTATCTCATCCCAGTGAGCCGGGACCTGAGATTGCTCTTTGGTCGTACGGCCGTGGATAGTCAAGGCTGGCAGGTTTTGCGAAAGTAAAAAACCAATCCACTCCTCAGTCTGAATTGTCTGAAAACCAATCCGTGTTTTGACGCTGACTGGTAACTCTCTAGCGCCTTCTTGTGTCGCCTGAATAATTTCCTGAGCAAGTGAATGATTTTTGATCAAGGCAGAACACGCACCCAGCTTCACGACATCTCGGACAGGACATCCCATATTGATATCGATACCTGAAAAACCCATCTCACCAAGCATTCGAGCCGCTTTAAAATAGTTTTAAGGCTGCATCCCCCAAATTTGAGCTATCAAAGGAAATTCATGTGGTGTGAACTCGAGTCGTTTGGCGACAAAGTCATGGCCTTTGGAAAAAAGTCCATCCACACTGGTGAACTCGGTGAAAAAAACATCTGGTCTGCCGCAGTCAGCGACAATTCTGCGAAAGACCGTGTCTGTCACGTCCTCCATCGGCGCAAGAGCAAAAAATGGCTGCGGGAGTTGCTCCCAGGCGAATTTCATGCTCTGATTATACAATATTTTGACTATAGGATAAACATCGCTTATAATAATAACCGCTTACCAGAGAGGCCCGACACCGTGCTGGAACCCTCTCTCACAAGCACTAGTCGATAGGAGTTACA
>DASZRR010000082.1:0-8786 GCA_035549055.1 Patescibacteria group bacterium
CTTTCGTTGCTGCTTTTGATGATGAGGAGGATGACGATAAAGTAGCCCCGATTCCACTGCCTATTGGTGGTGGTGAGGGAGAGCTAGGGCCAGATATAACGCCGAAAGTAGATAAAGGACAGAGAAAACTGGCGCTCAAAATAGCCTTGGGTGTAGCTTTGGGACTTGCAGTCGTGGGCGGTGGTGAAAGGATTTTGGATAATAATCCAGGTCCTACACTAGACAATACGCCACCTCCTTCAGGACTTGTGGATATGGCTGCCAACCCCAGTCCTTCCCCGTCTCCCACAGAGACTTCCTATGCTACGCCGCGAGCAGAGACTCCTGTGGTTGAGAATAATACACAACCTGAAGCAAAGCCGACCAACCCTGAATCAGAAGAAGATCAGAGGATCGATACATTACTAGGCATCAAAACAGTCGATCTGACGATTGAGGATGGCGGTTCAATCAGCAATAGTTGGCAGGATCAGGAAGGCAAATCGCCGAAGGATTATAAAGAACAGTATTATAATAATTATCAAGTCACGACAGCTGATGTGCTCAATGACTGGGATGAGTTGCAGACAGCCTGGCAGGCTAAGGGTGGCATGCCTGTCTCACTTAATGATTATATGACACTAGTAAATAAGGCCAACGAAGGTGATCAATCGAGCCAGTTGCAGCTTACTACCCTCAACCAGCGCATGCTCGATCAGCAACAGCCAGGTCAGGTTTTCCAGGATTTCGCAACGCCCAAAAATGCGATCAGGTTTTATGAGTTGATGCTTGGTGAATACAAAAAAGGTCCTAAGCATTTTGCTGAATTTGAGAAGAAATATCAGACAGCCAAGAAGAAAAATGCTGGATCTTTCATGGTCTCAGATAATGTTCAAGCAACAGGTGATCGTGCGCCCATCCCTGATTTCACCGTTACAGGAGCGGATGGCAAGCCTGTCCAGGTGACAGTCAGCGATGCGCCTTTCAATGCAAATGGGGCAAGTGGCGAGTCAGTCGGAGGGGATACGCAGTCAGAGACAATTGGCGCTGCGCCAACACTTAGCCAGTCTGAAAATAATGCAGCGGTTGTAGGCGATGGGACTGGTGGACCAAGTCCAGTTGGAGAGTCTGATGATACCTTGACCGGTTCTCAGTCAGTTGCACCGGCAACTGGTGATGCATCCGCTGCTGCGGCGGTCGGCGAGGCACCTCTTAAGCAAAAAACACCATTTTGGCGTAGAATTTTTGGAGGAGGTTCTTGATGAACGATTCATTACAACAACTTATTTCATTTTTACAAAGTAAGAGTGCTACACCTGAGCAGATTGCTACTGAGTGTGAAAATGTGACGTGGCAGGCAGCAGAGGAATTTTACGATCAACTGCGTATGGTTTTGACAGAAGAGGACAACAAAATCATCGACGCGATTGAAGATGACGCACAGGCAGAGGAGGAGATCAAGAGACGTTATGAGACCAAGACTGGACTTAATTCACAAGAATTGATGACTGCACTTCTCAACAAGCATGTCCAAACAATAATTGATGAATATAATTCTCCTGAGCAAGTAACTGCACAATAATTCTTCAAACGAGCTTTTCTTAGTGGGATAGCGGGATATGTGTCTTTTGATCAAAGTTACGAAGTGTGGGCAGCCCCAAAGTCATAACTCCAATGACAATCAACGTCCCAATGCCACCAATAATTACCGATCCCGGAGCGCCGATAGCTGAAGCGAGCACGCCTGCCTCAAATTCTCCAAGTTGTGGTCCTCCCATGAAAAAAATCATATTTATTGCTGTCATGCGACCCCTGATTGAGTCAGGTGTTGCTAACTGACGAACAGTGTTGCGAATAATAGTACTGACGTTATCTCCCAGTCCAACGAGTAAAAGAGCGAAGAATGAGAGAAAAAAGATATGCGATACACCGAAAATGATTGTCCCCATGGCATAAACAGTTACCGCACTAAGCAGAACTATGCCTTCTTTCCTTAGAATTTTGAAATGAGCTAAAGTCGAACCAGCAATCACAGCGCCTATGGCTGGAGCAGCATAAAGAAGCCCTAGCCCTTCTGGGCCAACTCTGAGAATATCTTTGGCAAATATTGGTAAAAGGGCAGTTGCTGAGGCAAAAAAAGTACTGAAGAAATCAAGAAGCATTGTTGACCAGATAATTGTTTTGGATTTGATAAACGTGATGCCCTCCTGTATTCCTTTGAGCGAAACATCCACTTTGTCGCCGATTACTTTTCCAGAATTGGTAATACGATACAAAGCGATAATGACTGCTAGAAACGATACTGCATTCAAACCATAAACAAGTCCAATATTGGTCCTTGCGATCAAAAACCCTGCAGCCGTTGGCCCAAGCACAGTTGAGGTTTGGAACATAATGCTACTGAGACTGAGTGCGTTGCTGAGATCTTCTTTTGTTACTAAGCCTGGAAGAAATGCCTGACGTGCAGGCAGGTCAAAAGAAAGAGCAATCGCAGAAAGAGCAGTCGTCATATAGATGATCAATGGATTTACAAATTTTAGATAAGTGGCTATCGTGAGGACTAAGGAAAAGAGTAAGAGCAGTGTCTGGGTCACATACATAACTTTTTTTCGATTGAAGGCATCGGCTACAACACCGGCAAAGAGAGAAAAAATAATAATTGGAATAACGCGGACCAAGCCGATAAGTCCTAGTGCAATTGCCGAATGCGTGAGTACGTAAATCTGCCAATTGAGCGCGACAATTTGCATTTGGGAGCCAATATTTGAGATGAGTTGCCCGGTCCAAAGCAAGCGAAAATCACGTGACCTGAAAGCCGGATATCTTGAAGAAAAAGTTTCTTTTGCCATGAAAATTTCATTGTAGCAGAAAATGATCAACAAGATGACTTGATTGACAGAATTACTTCGGACAGAGACAATAGAGATATGTTTATTTTCCGCAAAATTTATCACTTTCTCCTTGATACTATTCAGACAATTCTTATTGTGGCCTCCATTCTGATGGTTATTTACGCTTTTGTCCTGCAGCCGAACCAAGTCGATGGCTTGTCCATGTATCCGACTTTTCATAATGGAGACTTACTTCTGAGTAATTTGCTGGATGTACGCTTTGATAGCTACAAGAAGGGGGATGTAATTGTTTTTCATCCGCCTGTCGAGCCAGACAAGCTATACATCAAACGCGTCATCGCTGTAGCTGGCGATACGATCATGCTCAAAGGTGGCAAAGTCTATCTCAATGGCCAGGTCCTGGATGAAAGTGTCTATCTTGCGTCTACGGTCAAGACATATGGGGGAGCATTCTTAGCAGATGGTGTGACCATGACGGTACCGCCAGGTGAAATTTTTGTTATGGGAGATAACAGGCCCAACAGTGCTGATAGTCGAGAATGGGGATTCTTGGACAAAAATCGAGTAGTTGGCCGGTCACTTCTTCGTTTTTTCCCCATAGACACGTTCCATATCATCCACAATCCTTATTTAGAACATAAAATATAACGGGAGTTTAGAGTTTAGAGTTTAGAGTTTAGGGTTGGAGGGAAATGGACGGGAGAATTGGAGTCGGAGTATCAGTCGGTTGAGAAGGGATCGGAGTCGGAGTAACTGTAGGTGTTGCGGTTGGTGTTGGTTGTGATTGATTATTCTCAGACTGTGTTGGTACCTCAGAAGTTGGTGTAGGTGTTTGATCTTCAGAAATTGTTGGCTGGGGACCAGTACAGGATTGAGTTGGGATAGTGCCAGGAAGGAAGAACTCAGTCATAGCGCTACTGGTGGCAGCTTCCGCTCGCAAACCATTTTCTTTACAAATGGTGACTTGCAGCACCTCTGGTGGAGGATTAAATTTCTCAACTGGCGTACCTTGAAGCATATGCTCCATCATCTGTCTCCAGATGGGGGCTGCGCCGAGAGAACCTGCAATACTGTCCATGGGTGTATTGTCGTTATTGCCCACCCAGACGCCTACGACCAGGCTTGGTGTGTAACCAATAGTGAGAGCATCCTTAAAATCGTTAGTCGTCCCCGTTTTGACAGCCGCAGGACGAGAGATAGTAAGCGCATTGCCAAATTCCTCAGCGCGAGCAGCGTTATCTGAGAGGATTGAGGAGATGATAAAGGCCACAGATGGACTCAAGACTTGCGTCGGAGCTGGTTGATAAGTATAAATAACATTGCCGTTTTTATCCTGAATTTGCAGAATTGTCGTTGGTGTAATACGTTGGCCATTGTCAGCAAAGACCGAGTACGCTTCTGTCATCTGGAGGAGTGGTACTTCAGCTGCTCCCAGAACGAGTGAAAGGCCATATTTGCTTGGATCGGTGAGTGTCGTGATACCTAACTGCTGTGCCCACTCAATCGTATTGGCAACGCCAACACGCTCCATGACATGGACAGCAGGAATATTGAGTGAGTTGGCTAGAGCTCGACGGGCTAAAACTTCCCCTCTGAATTTTCGATCATAGTCAAGCGGCTGGTATCCATCAGGATAGGTGATAGGTTTGTCATCAAGTACGGTCGCAGCAGTTATGAGTTGGTTGGCAATTGCGTAACTATAGACAATAGGTTTGAAGGACGATCCAGGTTGGCGAGGAGTAGTGACCATATTAATTTTGCCATTGGTTGGATCGAACCAGTCATGGCTACCCACAAGGGAGAGAATTTCCCCAGTCTTGGGATCAAGAGCGATAGCCGCGCCATTGGTGACTTTGTCGTATTTCAGTCTATCGACTTGGTTGGAGACTGCTTGTTCTGCATATTGTTGATCCCCAAGGTCGATCGTTGTTTGGACTTTAAATCCAGAATTGGCAACTGTCTGCTCACCGTATTTGTCAATTAACTCTTTTTGCACCATGAGGGCAAAATGCGGCGCTGTTTGGTTGAGAGATTGCCTCTGTGACTTAAAAATAAGCGTTTGGTTTTCAGCTTGCATTTCTTGAGCTTTGGTAATGTATCCTTGTTGCTCCATAAGGGAAAGGACAATTTTTTGTCGTTGGAAAGCTTTAGTGCGATCGCCACTTAACGGCGAGTAGGCAGAAGGCGCAGGAAGAATACCAGCCAGCAGAGCACCTTCAGACAGCGTGAGATCGCGGGCATCTTTACCAAAGTACACCTTAGCTGCATCCTCAACGCCAAAAGCTCCCTCACCAAAATAGACAGTATTCAGATACATTTCCAAGATATCGTCTTTGGAAAAACGACGGTCAATCTCAATTGCCAAAAATAATTCCTGGTATTTGCGTAAGAAATCCTTTTGTTGCGTAAGGAGAGTATTCTTGACGAGCTGTTGCGTGATAGTTGAGCCTCCTTGACTCAGATCTTGGTTTTGGATATCTTCAATAAATGCTCGTCCGATGCCTTTGATGGAGAACCCAGGATTGGTATAAAAATTTTTATCCTCACTTGCGACAACTGCTTGTTGGACTGTCTTACTAATATTAGATAAAGTCACCGTATGTTTGGACGTCGCCGAATAAAGCGTAAAAAATGTCTTGCCATTGCGGTCTGTCAAAATAACCCCGGCATTTTTATGATTAATAATATTTGTCTTGCTCGAGAGATCGCGAATGAAATAAAGATAGGTGAGTGGAGGAATAAGAATAAGGATTCCTAGTGCTAGCAAAACAACTATGAAAAGAGGTTTTTTAAATGTTAACCAGAAGTGTTTGAGCAGATGTCCAAGAAATGAAGGATCTTTACGCACTTTCTGGACGGTCTGTTCTATATCCTGGATTTTGTCTTTTACCTCATCAAAGCCTGTTTCCACACCTTTAGTATACTTGGGAAATGTAACTTATGCTAGTTTTTTATCTTTAGGGAAATATATTTCTTGCTTGATCCTTACGCAACGTTTTTGGGAATGTTACCTCGAGTAAGTAGAATCAGGTCATGATCTATCAACAATTTACCTGGAAGAAAATTCTCGTTGTATTAGGAATTATAAGTACGAGTTTATGTATGCCGATTGGCTTGTCTGTTCAGGCATCTGAGATTCCTTTATTTTCTCCCGATATTCTTTATCAGGATAGCAGTGTCGATAATTACTCTGGCCAACAAATTTCTTTAACAACGAAAGTTGAAGTATTGATGTCTGGAGATAGTTTTACGGTTGATAACCCCGGCTTAGTAGGAGGGGAGATTTTAGTTCTTTCTCCCACTAGTCAGGCCGGTTCCTCAACAAAACAATTTACTCTATTCCAAGGTGAGCAAATTTTATTACAAGGTAGGGTGCAAACCTTTGATCTTGATAAGATCAAGCAGGAGACACACCTTGATCTTCCCTCAGATGTCTTTATCAAATGGCAGGGAAGACCAGTTATCGTTGCTCAGAACATCACTATCCGCAAGAACTAAACATGAATGATCCCAAGGCCAATCAATCCCACAACGATCAAATAAAATGCAATAAAATAATTGAGAAAGCGTGGAAAGATCAGAATCAGAATACCCACAATGAGTGCGACTAATGGGCTTAGTCCATTAGTAAGTGAAAATGTCATAAGTCACCCCCTTTCTTTATTACTTATTGAGCTTACAGCTCAACAATAAAAAATTGTTAAATGATCAGTAAGAAGAGAGTAAGACTTATTTGATCTTGAGGAGTTCGACTTCAAAAATAAGCGTAGCAAAGCCAGGGATATCTGGCTCGACGCCATATTTGCCATAGGCTAACTGATAAGGAATAGTCAGGCGTCTCTTGCCGCCAACTTTCATGCCAGGGACACCTATATCCCATCCCTGGATGACATAACCCGCACCAATTGCTACTTCAAAAGGTTCGTCCCGATCATAAGAGCTATCAAATTTTTTACCTGGTTTACCACCTTCATCAAGCCAACCCGTATAGTGCATTACAACGTGATCTCCCGGCCGGACTTCTTCACCCGTGCCAACTTTGAGATCTTCTATTTTTAATTCCTGTTGGTCATCCATGAATATCAGTATACTCAAGAGCTCACGCTTTTTGGGTAAGAAAATCATGCATCCTGGCTGGCCTCCATGTATAATTATCATCAAGATGAGTTTGCTTAGTTTACGAGACGAGATAAAACATACCGCTAATAAGACACGAGCTGAGCACATGATGGCGTATTTTCAGACAGGTAAGGGTGGCTATGGAGCTGAGGATGTTTTTGTTGGACTGACGGTGCCTCAATCTCGAACAATCGCCAAGAAATTTAGCGATTTACCGCTCTTGCAAATTGAGGAACTCATGATTTCAAAAGTTCATGAAGAACGACTGATCGCGTTATTTATCTTGGTTCAGCGATTTAAAAAGGCTAATCCAGAACTGAGGAAAGAAATTTTTGATTTTTATTTTCATCATACAAAATACGTCAACAATTGGGATTTAGTCGATGCAAGCGCTGGCTATATTGTGGGAGGTTATCTCTGGGGGAATAAAGATGTGCTAAAAGTTTTGACAAAGCTCGCCCGATCAAATGACCTCTGGGAGAAGAGAATTGCCATTATTGCAACTTTTGAGTTCATTTATCATGGTGAAGCGGAGACGACTTTGCACATCGCAGAGATTTTGCTTCATGATAGGCATGATTTGATTCATAAAGCTGTGGGTTGGATGCTGCGAGAGGTAGGGAAGCGAGTTTCGCAGGAGACGGAAGAAGATTTTTTGCGTACTCGTTATAAAACCATGCCACGCACTACGCTGCGGTATGCGATTGAACGCTTCCCGGAAGAAAGAAGGCTAGCATATCTCAAAGGAAATATTTAAATTGGTAGATACCGATACTTTTTTTCTCATAAAAAATTAGTTATACTTATTTTTTGTTTTTATGAGTTCTTCACGCCAACACCCAAAACTCAATCAGTGGTTCGCCACTGCTATCTGCGGTAATGATATTCTCAGTTCGTGTCTCTATGTTTCAGGTATCGCTGTTGTTTTTGCAGGTATCTATGCTCCCATTGTCCTGGCAATCATCGCCATCGTCCTCTTTTTCTATAAATCAGTCTACACTGAGGTCGTTGAGGCTCTTCCGATCAATGGTGGAGCCTACAATTGTTTGCTTAACGCAACTTCCAAAACTGTTGCAGCGGTTGCAGGTGTGATGACTATTTTGTCCTATATCGCAACAGCTGTCCTTTCAGGCAAGGTCAGTATTGAATATCTTCATACCGTTGTCCCAATTCCTGTTATCCCTGCTACTATCGGGTTGTTAGCATTTTTTGCCCTCTTAGTTATTTTGGGGATCAAAGACTCGGCCAAAGTCGCGTTGAGAATTTTTGTGATTCATGTGGTGACGCTGGTTGGCTTTGTCGTGATGGGAGCAATTTTTCTAATGCATTCCCACACATTTTTTCTGGAGAACTATCTGCATTCTCGTAACGTCGTCTTCAAAGAAGGGGGAATTTGGCTGGCCCTTTTTTTGGGATTTTCTGCTTCGCTTCTTGGTGTCTCAGGCTTTGAAAGTTCGGCCAATTTTGTCGAGGAGCAACAGCCTGGGGTTTTTCGTAAGACGCTTCGCAATATGCTTATTGGTGTGGCGATTTTCAATCCCTTGATAGCGGCTCTTGTCCTGGGTGTTTCGCCTTTGACCCAGATTATGGCGTCCAAAGACTATTTGCTCGCCAATGAAGCACTCATCGTCGGTGGGAGAGTGTTCCAATATATTGTCGCAACTGATGCCTTCCTCGTCCTGGCTGGAGCGGTTTTGACCTCATTTGTGGGAGTTAGTGGACTTATCTATCGTATGGCAAGTGATGCCTGTCTTCCTGGAGTTCTCACCAAGCGTAACAAGGCAGGGAGTTATCCTCTCATTATCATTATTTTCTTTGTGCTTTGCATCTCAATTC
>DASZRR010000083.1:0-8233 GCA_035549055.1 Patescibacteria group bacterium
AGGTCACCATGGAAGGAGCGCGGGGAGTGTTGTTCAATATCGTTGGGGGCAATGACCTCACCATGACCGAGGTCGATGAGGCCGCCAAAATTATCTCAACTTCGGCTGACCCTGACGCCAATATCATTTTTGGTGCAACAATTGATGAGTCGATGCATGACCAGATTCGTATCACTGTTGTCGCTACCGGCTTTGACCAGACCAAACAGCGTCTGCAGCAATTTGTCGCGCCGCACTATGGCTCACAAAAATCGGTGAGTGAATACAATCCTTTTGTCGTTAACAGTGGGACGAGTAGTTCAAATGGTAGTGGACTCTCGACAGAAAGCGCACAGGAAGAGTCACAATCTGAGCCCGATCAGACAGCTTCTGCCAAACCACAGCAAGAGGAAGCAGAAGAAGATACCTGGGACATCCCCGCATTCCTCAGACAGAGGAATTAACTTAGGAATTTCTTAACGTAGTTCTTGCAAAGTACACTATACATGAGCGCATCTTCTGCTGTCCTTGCACGCGGTTGATTTGATAAACAATCCTCTATACCTTGTAGTATTTTAATAAAATAAGGTTTGACATTATCTTTTTTTATTTCCCCACAGCGTAAGATTGCTTCATCAGAGAAGCGCTTTGCCATTTTGTAAGAACCCCTGTGAAGTCCTATTGCCGTTCGGTAGAGGTCCATTGACAATGATTCAATTGCAATTTTGTCATTCATAAATTTCTTTGAAAAAAAATCTAGATAATTGATCATACTTTTTTCTTATTTCGGAATCAAGGATCTCATTTCCTGGATTATGATCACTAGGCCTGATATTAATAAATGAGTTGAAATCTATATCTTTTGTGTCTACATCAATCCCCCCGCCCCAAATATCTGATTGGTCACTGCCACCTTCTAGTAATATTGTCTCACTTTCAAAATGCCTGTCACATCCAGCACTGCAGATTTTTTTCTCAATATCGATGACAGTCTTAATATATGAGTCAAATTGTTCTTTGAGTTTTTCAATTTCTTCGGTTGTGTAAGGCTCAGTCTTAGTAATTATCATGAAACTATTTTATCAAATTATAAAAAACAATATTTAGCCTTGAGGTCGTATCCTAAACATACGATTGTGCGACATGGATGAGTTTTGTAGAGGTAAGACTACTTAGCAAGTTTGTTTACCTTAACATTAACAATTTTAAATCCTTTTCCTTCGACAGAAGCGAGAATGACCATCAAGGAGCTTGTGGAAGGGTACATAGCTGATGGTCTGGATAGAGATAAAGTTATAAAAGTAATCGAGGTCAGAAAACCATATATGCGAAGAATAATCGGTTCCCGCAAAGAATGATTATGAAGTAGCTTGTGGTTTGAGAGTAGGGATTAGGTTTTCTTAATCCCTACAAATGAGACTATTAGCTTCTAAAAGTAGTATAATTCGATTTAATTTAATATGCAAAGTAATTTCTGGGAAGCAAACTTTTGGGGTATTTTGGGTTCAATTGCTGGATTGGCAGGTTTAATTATTAGCTGGGTTAGTTTTAAATATAACACTCCCAAAATTGAAGTAGAAGAGATGCACCTTATTGTTCCGGATTGGGTTGCAAGGGATTGGAAAGGGCACTCGATTGAGCAATTAAAAAACAGCGTTTTGGAATTTGAACTGGAAATCACAGTGAGAAACGGTCGTGGTGGATCAGGATCTATAGATAAGCCGACCCTTTCAATTAGAATCCCGAAAGGGAGAACATTTAAATTTTTCAGAAAATATAAATTTATCAGAATAAAACCTATCACTGAGCATGAAGAATCGGAAAGGGAAAGTGAAAACATAACAAGGCATTGGACTGAAAGACATGGTCGCGCGTTTAATCTTTCAGGTGGAGAAAAAGTTGACGCTAGGCTCACATATCAAACATATAGGTATCCTCAAAATATTTTCGACTATGTCAATAATTACGACGAAGCGAGATATTTTATTGAATATCGCGATAATTTAGGTAAAAAAAGTAAGCTAGTCATTAAAAATGTTGTCCCCTTAACAGAAGTAAGAGGGTTCTAGCTATTCATGAGTTTCTCTTCAGATATACCTTATAGTAATTGCTCCAGCCTCACCACAATTAATCTAACATCACTTTAGCCTCAATTATATGTCGTAAACCAAAGATTGTGCGACATAAGTGCTATAATAAGGCGGCGTGAATGACAAGATTTACATCAAGAAAATAAAGTTTTTTGCAGGTAAGAATCAAAACAGTTCCCCATTAGATATATCTGTGGGAAGGGTGGTTGTATTTGTAGGTCCGAATAATTCTGGTAAAAGTCTATCACTTAGGGAAATTGAAGATTGGAGTACAATTGGCTCAGACAGTCCAAGAAAAATAATTCAAGATATAGAGATGAATTATACAAAAAGAGGAATAGAAATTGAAAAGATTTATAAATTTTTTTCCTCAAAGCCTCCCGGTGGGCAAGTTTTATCACCCTCACAGAAATACATAGTTCATCATTCTTTTAAACAAGGACAGTCGGTTAGGAATATAACAATAGATGTACAAGCTGTTAAGGATGCGGTAACAGCTTCTAATATCAGTTTTTTAAGAGATAATTTATTTTCATTATTCACTGTAAGACTAGATGGTAGAACACGATTTGTTCTTACAGACCCAAAGCAGAGCGGGGATTTGCAGATAGCGCCCCAAAATCACCTGTGGTCTCTTTTTACTAATGATGTGGTAAGGGCTAAGGTTAGGAAATTAATATATGATGCACTTAATTATTATTTCGTCATTGATCTTACTGGATTAAGTCAATTTAGGATTAGATTAAGCTTAAAACCTCCCCCGAGTGATGTAGTTGAACGTGGAACACACGGTGAATCACTTAAATTTCATTCTCAAGCACCTGAGATCAAAGAATATAGCGATGGTGTACAGGCTTTCGTAGGTCTAATATCTGCTGTAATGAGCATACCGGATAAAATAATTCTCATTGATGAACCAGAGGCTTTTCTGCATCCACCTCTTGCTAGACGTTTAGGCTCTTATCTTTCTAAAATCTCAAATGATAGAAATGCGTCTTTATTGGTTTCGACACATAGCGCTGAATTTTTAATGGGATGTTTAGAGACAGAGGAAAATACTTCTGTTGTAAGATTGACATACTCAAGAAATATCCCAACTGCAAGAGTGTTGCCGGCAGTCGATTTGGAGAATTTGATAAACGATCCATTGTTAAGGTCTACAGGGGTATATAGAGCCCTTTTTCATTCTTCAGTTGTTATTTCTGAAGCAGATGCTGATAGAGCGTTTTACGACGAAATAAATAGAAGGTTAGTTAATAAGGGTAAAGGTATTGTAGATAGTTTATTTATTTCTCCTCAGACAAAAGATACAATCGGGAGAATGATAAAGCCATTAAGAGAAATTGGAATTCCGGCGGCGGCAATTATAGATCTTGATCTTCTTGTGGATGTGCCGACTAAGTGGAAGAAGATAATGGACGCCTGTCAGATCAGCGGCGTAGATAGAACGTTTGTGGATTCAGAAAAGTTATATTTCAAATCTATATTTGATGGAATAGGAAAAGATACTTACAAAAAAAGAGGAATAAATGCCTTAGACTTAGCAGATAGAACACGCGTAAGATTATTACTAAAAAAATTAAATGAATACGGACTATTCATTGTTTATAAAGGTGAGCTTGAATGTTGGCTTCAGAACGTTGGGGGAAGAGGACATGGTCCTGATTGGCTTATAAGCATATTCTCCAAGATTGGGAAAAAAGAAACCGACACAAATTATTTATTCCCAGCAACTGGGGATGTATGGGGTTTTTTAAATTCAATAGCTAAATGGGTTTCTGACCCACATAGATTGGGAGTAAGTTAATGAGTTTTAAGTTTTTATATTAACGAGCTTGTTGTTGACTTAACTTCTGCCAAATGTTAAATTACTCCTGAAGACATAAGAATACCTTTTATTAAGCGGTGCTTGATAAAGGAAATTGAAGCTACAAGCGGGTTATGTATATAAAATACCCGCTTCCTGAGAAGTCCGTCATTTTAGCTTGCGAGCGTAGAGGTTCTTAACAAATTCAGGGTCTTCATGATTAACAAATAATCCTTTACTTTCATCAAGGGTCTTAATCTTTTCCATATCTTCATTTGAAAGTTCAAAGTCAAAGATATTAAAATTTTCTTCCATACGTTCTTTGTGTGTAGATTTGGGAATGACCACAACTCCTCTTTGAATATTCCAACGCAGGACTACTTGACCAACTGATTTTCCATGAGATTTTGCGATTTCGGCTAAAGTTTCGTTCGTAAACAAGTCGTGTCTGCCTTCTGCAAATGGTGCCCATCCTTGGTGCTGAACTTTATACTCCTGCATGACTTTGTGAGCTTCTTCCTGTTGATTGAATGGATGAGTTTCAATCTGATCAACCATTGGGGCAATTTTATTGTTAATTATAAAATCCACTAACTTAGCCATTGTAAAATTTGCTACTCCAATTGCTTTAATTTTTCCCTCTGTATACAGCTCTTCCATGGCTCTCCAGGCTCCAAAAACGTCGTTGTACGGTTGGTGAATTAAGTAAAGGTCAAGGTAATCAAGTTGTAATTTCTCCAGAGATTTTTGAAATGCTTTCTTTGCACCTTCGTAGTTAACATCAGCAATCCACAGCTTAGTGGTTACAAATAATTCTTCTCGTGGAATACCGCTTTTCTTAATTGCACGTCCTACCGCTTCTTCATTTTGATAGGAGGCAGCAGTATCTAGGAGTCTATATCCAGAGGCGAGCGCATCCTTAACCGCTTGCTCAGTTTGGTCTTCAGGAATTTGGAAAACACCAAAACCAATTGCTGGCATCTTTATATCATTATGTAGTGTTACCGTGGGAAAATTTGCCATAGACTAATTATACTCTTTTAATACAAGATTCAGGTAAGATTTTATTGATATAATACTCAATATGATTGAACAATGGCATGACTTCTTTATTATGGTGGGAGGAGGAGCAGCGGCTTTAACGGGTTTAGTGTTCGTAGCCATGTCTCTTAATCTGGAAGCGATACTCAAAGAAGAAACACACAGGCATCGTGCGATAGGAACATTAACGGGATTTACTGCTGTTTTTGTGATTTGTGCACTAACTTTAATGGGAAACCAAAATTATCAAGCAGTAGGGATGGAGTGGCTCATTGCATCAAGTGTCGCAGCATATATTTATATACAAGGTGCAATTCATGCCAGAACAAACGGAAGAAGTTCACTGGGATTAGGGCTTTCCCGTCTAATACTTGGTACATCCCTTTACTTAATTGAAATTGTTGGAACTATCATGATTATATTGGGATACATTGTAGGTCTATATGTTGCAGCAATTGCTATGATATTTTTACTCGCTTACACAATTACTGGAGCTTGGCTTCTTCTTGTTGGTGTTTATGTAGAGGAAAAAAAGCTACTAAACAAAAAATAGCACTCTAGTTTTCATCTAGCCCTTCCTGTTGACTTTGTTTTCCAATCCTGTTAAATTCATTCTGAAGACATAAGAATACCTTTTATTAAGCGGTGTTTAATGAAAGAAGTTGAAGCTACAAGCGGGTTATGTCAATAAAATCCCCGCATTCCTCAGACAGAGGAATTGAGATTTTGACAAAGCCTCTTACGTTATAACATTGTTATAATATGGATCAGCAATTAATTTCTATAGGGAATTCAGTAGGAGTTATTATTCCGAAAAATGTCCTCAAAGAGAAAAAAATTAAAGTAGGGGATAAGGTTGAGTTAGAAATTAGGCCTGTTAAGCCCACAGCTTCAGGAGTGGACGCTCGATTTATGAAAATGGTTGACGAGTTCATTGAAGATCACAAAGACGTTCTTCAAGCTCTCGCAAATCGTTGAAATATCTCACTACAGCACAAGTCCTCGCAGTTCATGATCAGATGGTAAAGCGGTTTGGTGGATCGCTTGATGTGCGGGACCTTGGGTTGATCGAGTCAGCGGTAAATAGACCTCAGTCAACTTTCGATAACGAAGATTTATACCCAGATATTTTTTTGAAAGCTGCATCATTAATGCACTCTCTTCTCAAAAATCATGCATTTGTTGATGGCAAGAAAAGAACTGCGTATTCATCCTGTGGTGTTTTTTTCAAGATTAACGGGTACCAGTTAAACAACATGCATCAAGAGAATTTGGAATTTACTATGAATATCGAGAACAACTCTATCTCTCTTGAGGAGATTGCTAGCTGGCTCAGAAAGCACACCGAAAAAACCAAATAACCCCAATCTTACAAAAATAATAAGTCTGCTATAATCAAACCGATGAAAAAGGATTCGCAGTTGGTCGATGATTACATCGACGCACTCATGGAGACCAAAGCAGTGCAATTTCGCTCAGTTGACGAGGAGCCATTTACGCTTCGCAGTGGCAAAAAATCATACGTCTATGTCAATCATGCACGTCTGGCGGTTCTGGCACGCGGCTTTGAACTGCTTATCGATTCGCTGGCCGACCTCCTCACAAGTCATTATGGACAACAAGATTTCATTCTCTGTAACGTCGACTCCAAAATCAGTGCTCAGATGGCAGGAGCGCTTGCTTACAAGCTCAATAAACGTCAGGTGATTTTTAAATCTGATCAATTTACTGCAATTGAAAAAGGCCCAGGTGAACAGCTGACTGGGTTGACGAGTTGGGATGATCCGATTGCGATTGTGGACGATGTCACAACGACGGGTGCCACAGCGAAAAATGTCGCTGAGGTCATCGCCAAAACATTCCCCAAGATCAAGGATATTGATATCTTCGTCGGGGTCGTTCGCTCCAAAGGTTTGCCGGAATTACTCTCTGATAACCAACGCTTTCCCTTACACTCTGTTTTGACGCTTAACGAACTACTGAATATCCTTGCGCCAACGGCCAAAGAAGAAGAGAAAAAAGCAATGAGAGCTGAACAGGAAGCGAAATAAGTATTCGTCTCTCCAACACCTATTTTCTCAGTTTGCTATTTGAGGCTAAAAAGGCTACAATTTAGCCATGAATGAGAGATCAGGGCCGCCACTTCCAGATAATTTGCGTGAGATTTTTGATGCATGTCCTAAAACGCACGAAGCTGCTTCTCATCAGTCAGCTTCGACAAATTCAGAACTCGACGGTCCCAATCGTCGTGGCGATGACGACACAACGAGTGTGACATCACCTCATCGTCCCCATGGGCACTTTCCCTCAGGCGATGATGAGTTCCATCCAGGCGATTTTAGTTCCTCTCCTGATGCTATTGCTGCGGCGATCAAACGTCAACTCCAGGAGGGTAGGAGCGTTACATTTCCTACCGAGTTTGGTGATGTTGTCATTCGTAGTGAGAATGATGATATAGAAGAATAGTAGTTGTATGGAAGTTCAAGTTCATCCATTGGTTCATTCGGCGCTTGAGAAATATGGGTTGGTTTACCAAGTCCTGCCCTGTGATCCGGCACTTGCCGACACGGCTGAATTCTGTGCGCATTATGGCTTTTCCTTGTCTCAATCTTCCAATACCATCATTGTGGCTCTGAAGGGCAATCCTCCAAGTTTTGTTTGTTGTGTCGTCCTGGCAACGACTAAATTGGATGTCAACAAAAAACTGCGGGAAGTGACCGGCAAAAAAGGATCTTTCGCTTCGATGGATGAGACGAAAGAGCAAACTGGTATGGAGATTGGCGGTGTTGTCGCTATAGGAGTTGAACATATGCCAATCTATGTTGACTCAGAGGTTTTCTCACAAAAAGAAATCATCATGGGTGGAGGCAATCGAACGAGTAAATTACTGCTTGACCCGCATGAGCTAGAAAAAATTCCAGAGTTGCAAATTATCGCAGGGTTGGCTATCCCCAAAAATTCAGGAATTTAAAGGATGATTGTAGAAAAAATCCCAGATGAGTGAGGTAGTGCTCATCTCTTCTTCTTTGCCTTTGAGATCAAGAGAAAAATTAAATGCTGGCCACTGGTGTCTTCCTCCCAAAATTTTGTATTGAATAATTGCGGCGTGCTGCTGGCATTGAGGCCAGGTATAGGAAATAACGTTGTTGTGTGTATCAATTTTGGGCTTATCTTCACAGCCATCTTTCTCAGCCCAGCTCGTCGCCCAGGTAAAAACAGGTGATTCATGCACTTTTTGGTCGCCATTATATGGCACGGTGTGATCAGCTGTACCATGAAACTCAATCAGAGAAACAGGTCGCGGAGGTAGACAGGG
>DASZRR010000084.1:0-7427 GCA_035549055.1 Patescibacteria group bacterium
TTAAAAATAAGCGGCCTAGGGGAGAAAAACTAATTTTTAGCGAGAGTTATAAAGAAGAAGTCCATTACTAAAATCTTCTCTGGTATTAATACCATATCCTACATGTTTAAATGGTACTTTATACCCTTTGACTTTTTTCCCTTGTGAAATCGCAATCGTGATAAGTTCAGTAATATAATATTCTCCAGTAACTGGTGATTTTGTTAACTTCTTATAATTTTTCTCGAGAAAGTCATAGTTAAAACAGTAAAATCCCGCATTGATTTCTGTTATTTCTCTTTCCGCAGAAGATGCGTCTTTTTCTTCGACAATTTTGACTATTTTGTCTTGATTACTTCGAACAATCCTTCCTAGGCCTGTAGGATTTTTTTGTGAGGTAGTTATGAGGGTAATATCAAATTTATTGAGCACATGTGATTTTACGATTTTTCTAATAATATCTTGGGTATAAAATGTCATATGATCACCATATCCTACGAGGACAACTGAAGGATGAAGTTGTTTTTTCTTAAAATAATCCACAACTAATTTAATTGCATGGCCTGTGCCGAGTCTTTTGCGTTGTTCGATATAATGAGCATTATTTCCTCGTGTGGCTGCAATAACAGAATCTTTGTGAGCCCCCACAACGATACAAAGTTCATTTGCTACCCCCTGATAAGCCTCAATGCCATACTGAATGAGAGGCTTATTATTAAAGAGTACTGCCGTTTTGTTGGTCTCTCCAGCTTTGAAACGGGAGCCTTTTCCGCCTGCAAGAATTACCCCAATAATCATAGAGCCTGTAGTATATCAAGGAGGATAAAAAAATGCAAGATTATAGGTTTTGGATTAGACAGTCTTGACCCCTTATAAATCTTATAGTATAATTTGATACTTATGATAGATCTAAGACCAGAGAAATATGGATATCTTCATCTCTACGCAGACAAATATCCCATCAATACGGGTGCAAGTAGAGAGGCAGCAGCAGCTGTTGCCGATAAATATAACTCTGCTAAGTATCTTGAGCAGACATTTTTTACTCAAAATCCAACAATTTTGAATATCTCTGAGCCAAGTAATGGGAGTAAGGTAACAACTATGATACCAAGTGGTCCTTATACTCCTGAGTCAGTTCTGGTCATAGCCAAAGGCCCAGATTCTTTTGCCAAGCCACAAGTTGAGACGCAATTTATCTATGATTTTCCTTTCGAAACACAGGCTTCATATTGGAGGCACGCCCAAACTCTCCTTGAAGAAATGGGAAATATCGCTTCTGAGCGTGAAGATAGAGACCATCTCCATGTCGTTGCTACGGAAAATAGTATAGTAACGCGTACCTCTGCTGAGGCTAGAACTTCTCGTTCTATTGCTTTGCCGCATTTTCAAGCATTCATTCTAAATGAGGAGCATATTGAACCCTTCTCTCCAGACGAAGCTGAAATCCCTCACCTGGTCGAGGAGCAAAATCTACTCCAACGATATGGCTTAGTTGATCTATTTGCAGCGGAAGTGAATCGACGAGTGACTAACGCAAGTCGGCATGAGCTTGTTGGACAGCAAGTTCGAATGGAGGCTCCCTATGGCTATGCGTTTGTTCCTTCGCCTACCAATGATTCACGTGACATCACACGAGCGATGTTTGAGCATCATCAGGCATACAAATCAACTGCTGAGAAAATGCTTGATAGAGTTTTGCAGATTTCAGGACAAGACGTGAGACAACAGCTGGTTCCTCAACCATCCTATAGACTTTATATGTATAGAGATAATGGTCTTTTTAGCGTTCTCGTGTCTCCTGAGTTTCGTTCCTATGCGGGAGTACTCGAGGCCGGTGGTATTGAGCTTAAGCGAGGGCCTGATTTCCCTCATCATATTACTGAGGAAGATAGAGAAAAGTTCTATAGAAGAGTGGCTGATGCAGTTAATGATGAATTTGGATTGCCAAATCTTTCTTCGTTGGAAGCTAGCGAAGAAGAGGCTTATGCCGCTGATTAATTTTTGCCTCCAATAATTCTTTTTTGCTTGCTAATCCCATTCCGCTATCGATTAGACGTGGTTTTACCTAAAAATGGTAAAATAGTGTATGTTCAAAACAGTACTCATCGGCTTGGCAGGATTGATTGTGGGACTGATAGCGGGCTATCTCTTTATTCTCAACCCAGGTTTGATTGATCTTTCGAGTGATGGAGGATTTAATTTTGAATCTCCCCTTTCTCCTCCACATAACCAGGTTATTGGTTTTTTGCCTTACTGGCTTTTAGGTAAAGCTCGTTTAGACTATTCTCCTTATGTTACCCAATTAGCCTATTTCTCTTTGACCCCTGACGTCGATGGAACGATCAAAAAGTTAAATTCACCTGTGGAGGCGGAGCCCGGCTGGTATGCTCTCAGCAGCGGGAAAGCCAATTCTTTTTTCAAAATGGCTTTGACAAAGCATCTTAGTCTCTCGTTAGTCATCTTTAGCGGTGATAGTGATACTATCGCGCAACTTGTCAGTGATCCCGAGAGGAATGCTGATCATCTCATGGGCGACGTTCTGCCTCTCATGAAAAAATATCATTTTTCTGACTTGAATCTAGATATTGAAGATACTACAGATGCCACCTCAGGTGCGAGTTTCGCCTTTACTCAGTTTGTCGCTCAAGTCAAGCATCGTCTCAATACCTCTCATGCTGGGACGCTTACTGTCGATATCACAGGAGATGATCTTATCCGCAGTAACTTGATCGATCCGGTACAGATTGGTAAAATTGCCGATTTTGTCCTCGTCATGACTTATGACTTTCATTTTCCTGGCTCAAGCGTGACAGGACCTGTCGCGCCTCTGGGAGGTGCTGGTACTGTCTCTGAATATGATGTCTCGACAGCGATTCAGAAAGCTCTTGCTATTATACCGTCTGAGAAAGTAATCATGGGTGTTCCTCTCTATGGATATGAATGGGAGACGCTCGGCGATGATCCACGCTCAGGTGTCATTCCGGGAACGGGAATTACTGCCAGTAGTGAACGAGTTGAGGAATTGTTGAGTCATTGTTCCTCGTGTAGTGCCAAGTTAGATTCGCCGGCTCAGGAGGATTATATTGTTTATAAGGATCAGGATACGCTGACATATCATCAGTTATTCTATCCTAATGCACAGGCAACAGAGGTAAAAGTGAATTTTGCTAGGCAAGAGAAATTGGGAGGGATTGCCCTTTGGGCGCTAGGGTATGAGGACAGCACAATTTTGAATCCGTTGAAGAACTATAAAGATTAGTTACTCCAGATCTGCTGTTCGGGATGGATCGTCATAAGTCAGCGTTTGATCAGCTGCAACATTGATAACAGTGCTAACGTTATTGATATCATTAAAGGCAACTTGGGCAGAGCCGCTTGCTATATTTAGTTTGAGAGTTTGGTCAGTATCATCTACAGTGAGCGTCATCTCCCCGCTCTGTTGTTTGATAAGCATATGCAGAGCCCGGATTGAGAGAGGATTGATGCAGTCTTTTGTCACCGTGGTAGTTCCTTTGTTTTGATTGAAAACAAAATTTGAAGGTAGTGTTTGGGTAAAGTTCATCTCAGTTGCGCTATCAAAAACAATTTTGCAATCACCGGCAAAAAGGACAGTCACGTTGCCTGTTGTCCCTGTTACTATATCTTCACCTTGCTGGATGGTCTGGCCATTAGTTATTTTAGCCGGTTCTGTTGCGACACGGGAAGTCCACTCTACATCACCACTGATATTAACTGCACTTCCTTTGAGCGACTCAGATGGCGCAGTTGCCAAGGAGAATTTAGATGTAATGGGTGCGGCGACCGGGAGTGTTGGGTTTGATTTGGGAGATGCGGGACTTGTGAGTTTGATCAGCAAAAAGGGAAGCACAATTCCGATAACAAGAGATATGCTAAAGATCGCAAAGTTCTTCATGGATCTATTTTAGCAGGTAAGCTTAAGGACTTAGTAAGATCCTAGAGAAAGAGATGCTTTTTGAGGATGTGAAAGTCGTTTGAGTTGTGCTTCATGATGGCAGGCTTCTTTATGCGTTGAAAAAGACTTTTGGTAGATAAGTTGTACAGGACGGCGAACCCGAGTGTATTTGGCTCCTCCTGCGATCTCCCCATTATGCTGGCGGAGTCTTCTTACAAGATTATTAGTTTTGCCAGTGTAATATGAGCCATCGGCGCAACGCAGGAGATAAGTATAAAAAGGTTGCTTCATTTATTTATAATATCATAGACTTGACTGCATATATCTTATGTGATAAGATACTTATTAGATAAATTATGGATAAGAAGACACTTCTTGAATTATTTTTTACGTCGCTTTCCAAAATGAAACGTCAGATGGAACTGCATTCCAACAGTACAGTGGAAGAACGGGTAGCGACTATGCTCCAGCTCCAAACGCTTTCTTTTTTGGCAGACAATCCTAACAGTACTCCTAGCCAACTAGCTACAATTCTTTGTCTTTCGAGCTCATCTGCTGCTCAGCTGACTGACCGTTTGGTCAACTCTGGGTGGATCGACCGTCAGCACGATAAGAAAGATCGTCGTGTCGTCCATTTGAGTTTGACTTCCGCAGGTCAAGAGCAACTTGCCTCATTGAGAACGCTTCGTCAGAAAAAGATGGAGCCAATCCTCAAACATGTGAATAAAGAGGATCTTGAACAGCTAGTCCATATTATGAATAATATCTCTATTGCTCTGGAGAAAGGAGCGCAAAAATAATGCAAAATTTGAAAAAATGGGGGAGTCTCGTCGTATTGGGACTTGCTCTTGCAATCATTATCATCGATACAACTCTGCTGAATGTCTCGCTCTCGACAATTATCCGAGAGTTTCATACGACAATTCAAAGCATTCAATGGGTAATTACCGCCTATTCCTTGATGCTGGCAGCTTTTACCATCACCGGCGGACGTATCGGAGATCTTTTTGGCAGAAAGAGAATGTTCGTGGTTGGAGCGGTAATTTTTGCTATTGGCTCATTCACTGCCTCGATCAGCCATTCAGTTCCTACTTTGCTTATCGGTGAGTCAATTATTGAAGGGATTGGTGCCGCTCTTATGATGCCAGCGACTGCGTCGCTTCTGATTGCCAATTTTCATGGCAAAGAGCGGGGAATTGCCTTTGGTGTTTGGGGAGGTATTGCTGGCGCGTCAAGTGCTATCGGACCGATTTTGGGTGGATATCTGACCAATAATTATAGTTGGCGCTGGGGATTTCGTATCAACGTATTTGTTGCAGCGCTTCTTGTGATTGGTTCGATTATCGTCAAAGAATCGCACGACACCAAAGAAAAACCCAATCTTGATTTTGTAGGTGTTGCCCTCTCCGCTCTGGGAATGCTGGGAGTTGTTTTTGGTGTTATCGAATCATCGACCTATGGTTGGATTCATGCATCACAGGCGTTTACTCTCCTTGGACATACCTTTGTCAAAAATGGTCTATCGTTTGTCCCCTTTAGTATCCTAGCGGGTTTGATTTTTTTGATACTCTTTTTTATCTGGGAAGCATATGTTGAGAGGAAAGGTAACACACCTCTTGTCTCACTCAGTCTTTTTAAAAATAGAGTCTTCACTTCAGGAGTTGTCACAACAGCTATTGTGTCGCTTGGCCAGGTAGGACTTATCTTTGCACTGCCTGTTTTTCTGCAGTCGGTTTTGAAGCTGGACGCGTTTCAGACGGGTCTGGCGATGTTACCACTGTCGTTGGCACTTCTGATCATGGCGCCTGTGTCAGGATTTCTCAGTCATAAGATATCGCCTAAGATTTTGGTGATTGCTGGATTGTTTTTGGACATTGTGGCGATGTTTTTGTTGCGCAGCAGCCTCTCAGTCTGGGCGAGTACCTCAGATCTCATTTTGCCACTTGCTCTCTATGGAGCGGGCATGGGTCTGGTCATGGCACAGATTAGCAATTTGACACTCTCCTCAGTTCCTGTCTATCAGGCAGGGGAAGCATCAGGCGTCAACAATACCTTGCGTCAGGTCGGCTCGACACTCGGATCAGCGGTCATTGGTGCAGTCCTTATCGCTAGTTTGTCCACCAATATTACCAAAGAGATTGAAAATGATCTTTTTATTCCCGATAGCGTCAAGCCGCAGTTAGTAAAAGTTGTTAGTCAACAGACATCAAATGTCGAGTTTGGTGGAGGGGCACAGGTCAGCTCTAAAATTCCTCCTGTAATTGTGCAACAGATTGCTGCGGTAAGCAAGAAAGCCACAGTTGATTCGGCTCAAGAGTCCATGCTTTATGCTGCATTTTTCGCAGTCCTTGGTTTGATTGCCGCGTTTTTCCTCCCCAACAAGCATGCAGAAACTCGCCCCGCTGGTGAAGGTGCGCCGGTTGCAGGCCATTAGTTTGTGTAATGTATTATGTAGCTAGTATCAGGTATGATTGGTTTTTATACATACTACCTACTACTTAATACAAGCTACATTTCTCCTTTACTTATTCACGAGAAAGATTACAATATTGATGTGCAGAGGATAATTCCCCCCAAGCTTCAAAAAGGTGACATGGTTCGAGTCATCGCTCCATCTGATGCGCATACTGCTGATAATACTTCAGAACTCATTAGACTAGCTCAAGCAAAACTAGAGTCACTAGGACTCAAAGTTACCTACGGTGAGCATACTGATGAAATTGATGAGTTTAAGTCTTCAAGTATTGAGTCACGTATTTCAGATCTCCATGCAGCATTTGCAGACAATGATGTAAAAATGGTGATGGCAAGTGATGGGGGTTGGATTGCCAATCAGTTGCTGCGCTATATTGATTGGGATCTGATCCGCAATAATCCTAAAATTTTTGCTGGTTTTTCAGATATTACTGCCCTTAATAATAGTATCTATGCCAAGACAGGATTGGTCACGTATTCGGCTCCACTTTTTTGTTACTTCCCATTAAAAGGTGGAGATGAATATATGTTTGATTATTTGCAAAAATGTTTGTTTAGTCATGAGCCATATGAGATAGAGCCCAGTAAGAGATGGCGCAATGATAAATGGTGGGGCAGAGAAAGTAATCCTGAGTGGCATGAGAATAAAGGGTGGCTGGTGATTAACGAAGGTGAGGCAGAAGGAGTCTCCTTGGGTGGTAATCAATGCACTCTCAATTTACTCCAAGGTACTGAATATATGCCAGATCTCAAAGATTCGATTCTCTTTCTTGAGGATGACTATGAGGTCTTGCCCAAGACGTTTGATCGCGATTTACAGTCCTTGATTCATTTACCCAATTTTTCAGGGGTAAGGGGGATTCTCATTGGTCGGTTTGAGAGAGCGTCTAAAATGGAGGATCATCTGCTGACAGAGATTATCAAACGGAAAAAGGAATTAGATCATCTTCCGGTTATTGCCAATGTCGATTTTGGCCATACGGATCCGAAGATTACTTTTCCAGTTGGGGGGACGGTGAGGATGAAAGCGAGTGCTACGGGTTCTTCGATCACTGTT
>DASZRR010000085.1:0-7671 GCA_035549055.1 Patescibacteria group bacterium
CATTTTTTACGGTTGTAATTAATTATGCTGTCAATCTGCTTAAAAGTAACTCCAGATTCATTAAAAACGTATAGCGTTCGAATTGGTCGACGGTCAACATAGATACTGTATGATGTCTTTTTTTCTTCCATAGCAACAAAGTAGTGCGATTATACAGCGTGAGCTCAGCCAAGACAATCCTATAGAAAAATCTCATCCACTTTCAAAGAGTTGTCCAAAGTGATATAAATCACTTTAGCTTCAGGCATATGAAAGATAAAAATCAAAACTTAAATGATCTTTTTCGGTCAGCAATAATTTTGCCGAATATTTATAAGAACATCGCGGACAGCTTTAATCAGATAAGCGCAACTATTTTGGAGACACAGAAGGCGGTTTTTAACATGGCTAATTATCTTGATAATTTCAATAAGGCAATCCAAGCAATGGTTCCGGATATAAGTAAAATCATTGATTTTGCTGAAAGTATTAAAAAACTTCGCGAAATCGAGAAGAGAGCCCTTATAGAATCTGGTTGGTTCATCTGTCCTTCTTTGGATCCTGTTCCATACCACTATATCCGTAATGCAGTAATCCAATATGATAAGGGAAGAAAAGGAAGTGTTACGGTTTTTATGAAATCTCTTTATGGGGACAAGGATTGGGAATATTTAGATAAGGTTGTGAATGGATGGTCAACGAATAAGTTTTTCACAAAACAAAGAGTAAAAATTATCAAAGACGCTTTACATGCACACAAAAACGGTCAATACACGCTTTCGATACCTGCATTGTTACCAATAATTGAAGGAATTTGTGGGGATTTTTGTAAAACACAAAATATTCACGTCAATGATAGCGCATCATCGCAGAAAGCAAAAAATGCTATGCAAAAACTAAAAACAGATGGTAAAGAATATGTTTCTGAATTAGTTTTAGAGTTTATTGAAAACCAGCTCTACATTAACACAGGTAACCTTAGAGCACTCCGAAATAAGAGATTCCTTAATAGGCATGGTATTTTGCATGGATCGTATTCAGGATATGCGGATTGCGCTCGGTCGTTAAGATGTTTTCTATTATTGGATGTCCTCACGTTGCTGTAGCAAGATCTTTGGTGTGATTTTCCTTTATCCTAGAACCGAAACTTTCAGGGTACTTTTGAGCCAATCCTGCTTGCAGATTCTTTATGATCTGTTTTCCCCACGCCGGATCTATTTTTCGTTTTTGTTGTGATTTTTTGTATATCATAGTCATAGTATTGTATTTGCCAAAATAAGAATAATAACCCATATCGCTACTCCTATCACCGCGTATTGCTTCCAGTTTTTATGAGTAGGTCTAGGTCCTCCTAATAGCCATGCCGGTATGTGAGCCGCGTTGAGAAACAATGCTCCCGTAGCAAACAGGACGATAAATAGTATTTCTTTCATATCAAAAATATATCAGTTCTAGGATCAAAATGCTAGTTATCGTCTGTAGAGTTATTGACTGCATTCTCATACCATTTGGAGTGTATGAAATCAACTCCGGCAAGAAAGCAACTGGGCGAGAAGATAAGAAAACTTCGAAAAAAACAGGGGCTCTCTCAGGAAGAATTAGGGTTCAGGGCAGGAGTCCACAGAACCTACATTGGAGCGATTGAACGCGCAGAACAGAACGTATCCATCGATAATATTCATAAGATAGCGAAAGCCTTAAAAGTCCCCCCTAAAGACCTACTCTAAACTAATTTCGCAACACGATAAAAAAGGGAAAATAGCGACTTTTCCGCCACGATAAAAAGAAGCTATAGCATTAATTTCCAGACACGATAAAAAGGATTACATAGCAGAGTATTTTTACTAGTTGACTTGACATAAGTTTCGTCCCTAGAATTTAAACCATAAGATTCAAGATGCTCCTAACCCTCTAAATGAGGACGGTAAAGCGATCTAGATCAGAACCATTGGTGGTTCTATTTAACCGTCTTTAAAGGGCTCGGGCGCATCTAAAAAAACTCCTGTTGGGTTTGCGCCTGAGAGCAGGAGTTTTTTTATGGAATCAATAGGTGAAACACTTAAAAAGTCTACAGTAGACCGTTTTAATACTGTTAACAGTAAAGAAAAAGATATAAATACTGTTAACAGTAATCCAAGTAAAAACGAAGCGCTTGTTGCTAAAATATGCAATCTAATCGAGCAAGAAAATATACAACCGGAAGGCATCGCAATACAGTTAGCAGAGCTTCTAGACGATAAACGAAGTCTTCCATATTACATCCTCTTAGTAAAAGAGCATAACCCAGGTGAGTTATTTTCCGCGGCATACCAAACTAGAGAGAAAGCTGAGCTCGGTATGCTTCGAAAATCAAAGCCCATCTACTTTATTGGCATACTACGCAAAAAGGGATTCAAAACAAAGTTTAGATAAGAAAGATGAATAGTAACAAAATCGACAAGAATTCTACTAAACAGATACGTATTGATGCCGGTCTGCATAGATTACTCAAATTGAAAGCAACAGACGCTGGAATATCCATTAAAACGCTTCTGGAGGGGTATCTAGCGGATCTCTTAGCAATAGAAAATGACTCTATGCAAAAGAAATAATATGAAATTATCTAAGCAGGCATTAAATGATTTCAAAAAAATATACTACGAGGAATTTGGTGTTCTACTCTCACAGAGTGAACTCGAACTGAAAGCTTCACAGTTTTTAATATTCTTTAAAAAAATTTATAGACCAATTTCCAAGCAAAAGTGATATGCTAGTTATTGACATCAATTTATGAGGAAATATTTTATTTACGCCAGAAAATCGAGCGAAAGCGAAGATAGACAAGTATTATCTATAGATTCTCAGATCGCGGAGCTTAAAGAACTAGCACAAAAGCTAAATCTCGATATCATCGAACCTGTATACAAAGAATCACAATCTGCTAAAGAGCCGGGGCGACCAAAATTCGATGCACTAATGCAAAGAATATTAGCCGGAGAGGCTCAGGGAATTGTTTGTTGGAAGCTAGATCGATTAGCAAGAAACCCCATTGATGGTGGGAAGGTTATTTGGGCAATCAAACAAAGCGGGATCGATATTGTTACTCCTTCTCAGACCTTCAACCAACAAAATGAAAACACACTTCTTATGTATATGGAATTTGGGGTGGCTCAAAAGTTCGTTGATGATTTATCAAAGAATGTAAAGCGCGGATTGAATACCAAGGCTGAAAAAGGTTGGCTTCCAAGCGGTGCTAAAGCCGGTTACATGAACGACAAATATGCCGAGAAAGGCAGCAAGACCATCCTACCTGATCCAGATCGATTTCCACTTATCCGCAAGGCTTGGGATGCGATGCTTACAGGAACGTACTCTGTGATCGAGATATTGAGACTTTTGAATAGCGAATGGGGTTATCAAACACCAAAACATAAAAGAATCGGTGGTAAACCAATGAGTAGAAGTCAAATATACAAGACGCTCACAGACCCCTTTTACTATGGTGAGTTTGAATATCCGACTGGCAGTGGAATATGGCGTCAAGGAAAGCATGAACCGATGATCACTAGGGACGAGTTTGATAAGGTCCAACGGTTGCTTGGCAGAAAAGGAAGACCAAGACCTAGAACACGCTCATTTGACTATACAGGGCTTTTAGAATGCGGTGAGTGCCATGCCATGATAACTGCTGAGGAGAAGTTTCAAATTATCTGTCCAGAATGCAAACACAAGTTTGCATCTCAAAACAAATCCGCCTGTCCAAAATGTCAAGTTCCTATCGAAGAAATGAAGAATCCTACCCTCTTGCATTATGTGTATTACCACTGTACGAAACGTAAGGATCCAAATTGCACTCAAAAGAGTGTTCGTGTTGAGAAGCTTGATAAAGAGATAGATAAAACGCTCGCACGGTTACAAATATCCGAGCGGTTCAAGGATTGGGCAATAAAATATCTCAACGAGTTGAACGATAAAGAATCTGAAGATAACGTTTCGGTGCTAAAGTTTCTCCAATCAGCAAATGAGGATATTGAAACCAGACTAAACAACTTGTTGAAGCTGAAAATATCCCCTCAAAATGCAGACGGTGGTTTGCTAAGCGATGAGGATTACAGAGCGGAAAAAGAAAGACTAGGCAATGAAAAGAAAAAGATTAGTGAAAAACTTGGAGGCAATAATTATCAAGCCGAACACTGGCGAGAAACCGCCGAAAAAACATTCGATTTCGCTTGCCATGCTCGGTATTGGTTTGCCAATGGAGATAGACAAACAAAGCGTGAGATTTTAGCCGGTCTCGGTTCGAACCTAGAACTTTATGATCGATCTGTGCGTATAAACCTAGAAAAACCGTTGCAGTTTATTGAATTAGCTATGAACGAAGAACCAACGATAGCAGAAATGTTCGAACCTAAAGAAAGTATTGATAATACAGTCCAAATGGAGTATTTGTGGTCTCAAAATCTATCTTTGCTCCCCCGCGTGGATTCGAACCACGAACCTTGAAGTTAACAGCTTCCTGCTCTACCGTTGAGCTACAGGGGAATGTAAATGTCTGCCTATTTTAGCATCCTGCTACTCAAAATACCAGCCTCTTTGCTCTTGAGGACTGCTGTGTTAGAGTAAATATATGCTGCGGGAAGTTTTCTTGGGGAAATCGCCTTCTCATTTCCAGGTTAATCCTATTGTCAAAGCTTTTATCATCTCGGAAAGCTTCGTCTGGGCAGCCTGGAACTTCATCTCGCCAATTTTTGCTATTTTTGCCGTTCGTAATATTGTCGGAGGACAAATCCAAATCGCTGCCTCCGGCTACAGCGTCCACCTGCTCGTCCGTGTTATTGCAGAGCTTGTGATTGCCCGTATCGCCAGTAGCGGTTCTGATCGCAAACTCCTCCTTCTAACAATCAGTGGAATTCTGCTCGTAACAGTTGCTTATATAGGCTTTATCTTTACGACAACGATACCTCAGTTGTTCCTGTTCTATGCCGTTGCTGGTCTTGGTTTTGGGATTGCCTCGCCTCCCAAAGGGTCACTTTTTGCCACTCACTTGGATCACAAAAAAGCAACGGTGGAATGGGGGCTGGCGGATGCGACATCTTTTGTCTCAATAGCGATGGCTGCGGCTCTGGGAGGCTTTATCGCTGAAGCGTATGGCTTTCGCGTGCTTTTTGTCCTTTCAGCCATCATCAATGTCATCTCTGTCATCCCCTATACTCTTTTTGTCATCAAAAAAAGCTAAGCCCTCTTTGCTTGACTGAACCCAGCAAGAAACCTATAATTCTCAGATGCTTACAGCCGAACAATTAGAGGGTCTTCCGTATGAAAAACTAGATAGAGGAGTAGAGAGTGTTACTGCCTGTGTGGAAGAGTATGATGCGGGTAAACTACCTCTTAAAGCTGCTCTTGCCTATATTGACCGTACCCTGCGTATTCTGGATATCAAAGTTAAAACAAAAGAGAAAGAAGACTTTGTCGGTCTCAAAGAGCTTTTAGGAATTGATTTTTTAGGGACAGATGAGCAGGGACGACGCTCTGAAGCAGAACTTCAGGCAACAAACCCTTTAGCTACAGGATTTGCGAGTAGTTGCTTATCAGTCGCACTCATCCATCCTGACTATGGCATTGCAGCAGCTCATAGCAATCCTTTTTCTCCCAATGCCATGCAAGCTTTTATACGAAGAGGACTAAAAGAGGGAATCACCTTAGGGGGTCTTGTTATCAGCGATGATCTAGATAGGCAAAATGAGCTTCTTCGCGATGCCGATCTTGCCACGCATACTACCAGAACAGTACAAACTGCAGTTACCCAATTTCGAGGACTAACACAGCAAAAATCCGGACTTCCTTCAGGAACTGATGTCTATTTGATTGGCTATGATTTTATTACTCCAGAGCGAATGGTCCAAGCCCTGCGTACCACGCAAGAAGCATTACAAAACGCTGCAATGATTTCAGGACCAGGAAGAACGATAATCAAACCATCTATTATGATCAAATCATCATTGGGTGAAGCAGGAGGCTTTGTTTATGGGGGGAAAGATCACATCCAATTTAGCAAGCCCACCCAGTATTCGATGATTCCCAACAACCTAATGCCTATCAGCCCAAATAATCTTTGAGTTTGTTGCCACGACTGGGGTGGCGGAGTTTGCGAAGTGCTTTTGCTTCAATTTGACGAATACGTTCCCTCGTGACGGCAAACATGCGTCCTACCTCTTCAAGTGTCTTGGGTCTACCGTCTTTGAGACCAAAGCGCTCTTCCAGTACTCGTCGCTCACGATCCGAGAGAGTTCCCAGGACCTGATCGACTTGTTCTTTAAGTAACTCACGTGAAGCTGAGTCAAACAGCGTAGGAGCACTAGAATCATGAATAAAATCTCCCAAACGAGAATCTTCTTCATCGCCAACCGGTGCTTCAAGAGAAGCAGGGTTTTGGGAAATTTTAATAATTTCCAAAGCTTTCTCGGGTTCAATACCCAGTACCGCTGCGACTTCCTCAGGCGTTGGCTCACGGCCCAGTTCTTGCATCAATTTCCGTGAGGCACGTAAAAATCGATTGATATTCTCGACCATGTGGACAGGGATACGGATAGTACGCGCCTGATCGGCAATGGCACGCGTGACTGACTGACGGATCCACCACGTCGCATAGGTACTGAATTTGTAGCCTCGCCGCCAGTCATATTTCTCCACAGCGCGGATAAGACCTTGGTTGCCTTCTTGGATCAAATCAAGAAGTGTAAGTCCTCGACCAATATATTTTTTGGCAATTGAGACAACGAGACGAAGATTGGAGTTGATAAGCATCTGTTTGGCAGCATCATCGCCTTTCTCAACTTTTTTGGCGAGTTCAATTTCCTGATTGAAGGTGAGGAGGGGAATACGACCAATTTCCTTCAGATACATACGGACAGGATCTGAAACTGTCCCTTCAGTCATGATCGTCAACGCTTCGAGTTCTTTCTCCAAATCCTCAATTGGCTTGACCGCATCCTGTTCCTGTGAGACACTCTCAAAGACATCAATATCCTGCTTCATCAAGCGGTTGTAGAGGGAATCAAGTTCTAAAATATGATCCTCAGGGCGGGCATAAATACCTAAAATTTCTTCCTGGGTGATATAGCCGCGTTTCTTGGCTGAGGTGACGATGTCATCTAAGATTGTGGATTGTTTGACCTTATTCATAATCTCTCCAACGCAAGAAAGCCCACGAGAAACCGGGCTTCCTCAAGACGTGAGCTAATTGTAGCACAAATGAAGCTATTTTGCTATCTATTTAGTTAGCCTTTTTCAAAAGTCTTACTAGCTTCGCATATTCTTCTTTCAAATTTGCTATCCCGTCCTCGTCGCCTTCTTTCTCTTGAGCCACCAACTGCTCGCTGACGACTTTTAAGCGTTCATGGAGATACAGCTCCTTCAGCTGCCTGGCTGCTTTCTCAATTTCTTTTTGATACTGCGCAAGACTTTCAAAGGGGGGAAGTGGGAACAACATGCTTTTGTTATAAGTGAAATGTAATTCCTGCGGCAGAGTACTGGAAAACTGCGACTGGTCCATATCCTCATGCTGGGAAAAGTAGGTGAGGAGGTGATCCATCAATTTATGATAGGCTTTGTCTTTGTTGCTTTCTGCTGAAAGGATCGTCACTGCTTTTTCCAGAGATACTTTCGGCTCAGATGATTGCATAATAAGTGAGAGAAGGTACTCCTCAAGCATTT
>DASZRR010000086.1:0-6524 GCA_035549055.1 Patescibacteria group bacterium
GGAGAGTCGAGTGTCCAAAAATAACAGCTGTTCCTTTGCTCGGGGGAACTGCAGTCCCTCCGTACTGTACGAGGTGACTTCCTAAATCGTTATCAACCGTTGAAACGTCTGCGTCAGAAATACCCAATTTAGGGATCGAGAGAGTGTAATGGGCAACAGCCACATCGGTATGTGCCTGTTGAATACTTGGATACCAGTTCTTGGCATTATTATAATCTACTCCCTTGAGGGAATCGGCAGTTGATTGGATCAGATCAGCGAACGAGGCTTCTGTCAGCATAGATGTTTTGGGTATGGGAGTTGCCACAGCCTGTTCTGCGAGGACTGGTTTGAGGTAGAGTTGAAACGCAAGCAGAGGGAAGGTAAAATAAGCGACCATAACGATCCCAAGAAGACACATGAGTAGTCCAGTCAGGCGAATATAGAGACGAGTAGGATGTCGTTTTTTTTTCGTGTAGATTTTAGTCATTTGAATTTAGGATTACCGTAATATTGTGGGAAAATCTGGGCAGAAGCTCAGGCAAGAAAGGGATATGGGGAGAAAGGGTAATATCGCTGCTTTTCACCTGAGGAAGCGTTGAAAGATAACTTTGGGCGTCCGTAAAGGATTTGCCGACGATATTTTCGACAATTGTTGATTGATCGAGCTTGGGGAGAAGTCCAGCTTTAATACTAAGCGTTGCATCTGCTTCATTATTTTTTACGGGTTTGATATCAGTGATTTCAGCTTGCACGCCTTTGTCAGAGAGAGCCTGATCCTGAGAATACTTACCTTGCAATTCTGCTTTTGCTAATGATTGGAGATCAGCGGTACTGTACTCAAAAGTACTAAAGACAACTGTTGCCTTCAGGGTGACTTTGGAGGCCTGATCGCCTACGTTGCTATCCGTTGACTTTTTTGTCATAGTGACATCCGTAAACTCTGGGACGATTGTCTGTCCAGAGTCAGCTTTGCCTAGAAGCGCAGAGCGGGCCTTGTCTTCAAGTTGTTTGGGCAAATTAGTGGTCAAGGTATCAATATCTTTCTTAGCTACAACAGTAACTTCTTTTTTTGTGCCTCCCGAAAAGGCAGTATCATTTTTTGCTGCTACATTATTTACTCCAGAAACGGTAAATTTTGTATTCGAGGGTAGATTTGACTCAGTTCCTATATCTTTGGCTGTAACATCAGCCTGAGCGGTTCCTGGCTTGGTACCAGAAAAGATATCTCCAGTTGCAGAGGCAACACTCGTGTCTTTATCAAGTGTGAAGTCGATATTGTTTGATGAAGTCAGGACAGTTCCAGCTGGGAGAGTTTTTTTGCTAGCATCGCTATTATAAAGAGTAACAGTTCCTTTGGCTTTGTCCCCGACTTCTTTTTGACCAGTTGCATCAGTGGTCATTGATCCATCAACTGATGTATCAACTTCTTTAGCAGCAAGAATTTTCTGTGTAACATCATTACTGGAGTCAGTGCGGATCGTAATAGGAATTGATTCCTGCAGTCCCTGCGTCTGCATATTGAGTGTTACCGTGGCTTTAAGACTAAAGAGATAGAGCCCACCTAGCGCAATAATAAGCAGAAGGACAACGGGGATAATAAGAAACCATTTATTAAATCCCCCTAGCGTGGGTAGGCGTTTGAGTGGATTGACTGCAGTAAGAGCGCTGACCATTGATGAAAGTATATTCGTTTTTTTCTCATCTGATGTTTCAGGTGAGGTCTGGGTGGTGTCCATCTGAGTCTGTTGTCCGCTATGAGCTGATCGGGTCTGGAACGCTTCACGCATTGATGTTTCTTCTTTTGGCGATTCTTCTGTTTTGTGTATACCGTGAGGGTTGATTGATGAGATATCTTTCCCCATGACAAAGCCAAAATTATCTCCATCAGGCATAGTTTCCGTCTCCTCGCTTGCCTCACCTAGCGTTTGCTTTTCTTCTTCAGGTTTTTCCTTCTTTGCATCAGGCGCTGTTTGTTTTGTTTTGGCAGTTTTTTCTTCAGTTTGTCCTTCTAAGTTGACGACTTTAATGTCACCGAGAGTTTCCATGACCGAAAAACCCATCTGTTCGGCTGCCCCGTAAACCATTGCCTTACTATCAAAGCCATCAGGGAGTACTGAGATTTGCGGAACGTGGAGGAAAGGAATACTTTTACTCCAGTGATGCGCGATAAATTCTTGGGCAATATCGCCAACTTTCCCTCCATTAAATAGGATTAATCGTGAGGGGAGTACGTCGATTGTGAAGTGGTGGAGGAGTCGATCAACAGTTTGGGGCAATGAGTCATCCATTTGGGAGGAGTGTGCTTCGACTATTTTGCCTGCTCGAAATAAGCTCAGCGTGACAGAATTTTTGTTGATCTCAGTCAAGATAGCTGAGAGTGGAGCTCCCTCTTCCTCACTCAAAAGATGGGAGATTGCCTCAGATACGACCATAAAACCAATAGGTTGGAGAGAAAGTTCATCACAGAGTTTTTTTAATTTAGCGAGATACTCTTTTTTAATTTTTTTCTCCTCAACCCATGAGTCTTTTACGCCAAAAACTGTTTGCTCTGTCTCAATATCTGGAGGAAGAGCCTCCTCTGCCTGGCTGATAACTTTGTCCAAACTTTCAAGGAGATTCTCCATCGGAACTTCTTCAAGAGGAGAGCTGAAAAAAGTCTCGCTCTGGCCGACAATTTGCAACTTACTATCAACTTCGCGCAGAACAATAGCCGCAGCTTTCTCGTCTCGAAGGACGAGTGCTAAATAATAATTTGATGGACTTTTTTTACCAAATAACGCGGGAATGGGCAGTTTCATAATATTCGCATAGTGCAAAACGCGTAGCGCATAGCGAAGACCTGCCTCGCCTTTGCGTTTAGCGATTAACCGGTGACTCCATAGAGTCGTTTCATGCCTTTGCCAAGGTTTTCTTGCTTTATTATCTTAAACGATTTCAGCTCACCTGTAAAATTGACGTGCGGGCCCCCGCAAAATTCAATTGAGTACGGTTTGTTCGTTGAATTCTTGTCAAATGGATTATCTCCGCCAATAAAATATATTTTCGATTTTTCACCATACGTATCCATAAAAAGACCAATTGCTCCTATGCTGTGTGCTTCCTTAGTCGGGATCACTTCAAAATGCACGGGCAAGTTTTCTTTGATTTTCTCATTCACTATATTTTCAATCTGGTGGATTTCCTCATCACTCAGCTTGCGATCGAAGTTGAAATCAAATCTGACTCGCTCTGGGGTGATGTTGGAGCCGCTCTGATGAACATGCGTCCCCAAAACGTCGCGGAGTGCCTGATGAAGCAGGTGAGTTGCAGTGTGTCCCATGATGGTTTTCTCGCTATGATCCTGAAGTCCACCTTTGAACATGCCAGCACTGGCGGTGCGTGAGAGATCACGATGTTTATAAACTTCCTTTAAGAATTCTTCTAAGTCGATCTCTTGACCTTTTTGTTCAACTAATTCGGCAGTAATTTCTACCGGGAAACCATAGGTTTGGTAGAGATCAAAAGCGATTTTTCCGTCAATTTTTCCGGTTTTTTCTAATATCCTTAATCCCTTCTCAAGACTCTTGGCAAATTTGCCCAGTTCTTCATCAAGAAGTGGGAAAATTTGCCCCCGTGCTTTGTCTCTCTGGATCCTGTCATCAATCCGTTCTTCAGTCTCCAAGACCGCATCAACAATTTTTTGAAAATCTGTAACGGGCGGAAGCGATCCATGCAGTTGGTGCATTTTGACAGCCGCGCGGCGGAGGAGGCGGCGCAGGACGTAGCCTTGCTCTTTATTGGAAGGTATTACGTTATCCATCATTAAAAAGGTGGCAGCCTTGAGATGATCGGCAATAATACGCATAGAAGCTTGTACAGTACGATCGGCATATGACTTGCCAGTTACCACCTCAACCGTTGCGATGATGTTGTCATAGAGGTCAGTTGTGAAGACATCAGGATTGTGATTCTTGGCAGCAGCAAGGCGCTCAAAGCCCCCGCCAAAGTCGACATTTTTTTGTGGCAGTTCTTTGAAAGAACCATCTGCTTGTTTTTGATATTGCATGAAGACTGAGTTGCCAATTTCCATAAATCTGCCGCAGTCACAGTTGGGATGGCAATGCTCGCCAAATTGCTCATCGTGTGGAGTACCGAAATCATAAAAAACTTCACTATCAGGTCCCCCTGGCTCACCTGCTGGCATATGCGCAGGGACACCTGAACGGGACCACCAGTTTTTCTTGACGTCAAAGGTAAAAATGCGTCCATCTTGCATACCATTGGTCTCTGCATCGTCAATAACTTCAGCCGTCAATTCTTTATCGGCAAAAAGATCTTTCCAGATCGAAATACTCTCTTCATCCCGGGGTATTTGGTCATCACCAGCAAAGACTGTCACGTAAAGTCTCTCTGGGTCAAGCCCTAGGCCAGTCGTATTATTGGTCAAGAACTCAAAAAACCAGGATAATTGCTCTTTTTTAAAATAATCTCCTAGACTCCAGTTACCAAGCATGCGGAAAAATGTAGTGTGACGGTTGTCACCGACTCCATCGATATCCTGTGAGCGGATACAGTTTTGGACGTTGACCAGTCGCTTGCCAGCAGCATGAGGCTCGCCTAAAAGGTAGGGAATAAGTGCCTGCATGCCACTACTCGTAAAAAGAGTCGTTGGATCATTCACCAAAACAAGTGGTGAATTGGTAATGCGCTTGTGCCCCTGTTCTTCAAAGAAATCAAGATAACGCTTGAGAATTTGTTCAGCCTTCATCGTGCCTATCATTATAGCACGACAAATGAGATCTAATTGACTTTATTATCTATCAGCGAATAAATTTGTAAAATATGTTCCTTAGGTACTATATTAACACGACATATTAATATACAGAAAAATGTAGTTGACAATCTAAACACCTCTATGGTACATAAGAAAAGCGGTTACATTCAAAGAAAGTTAGTATATTTTGACCAAGGGAGGAGGTGGAATATTCATGAGAGTTAGACGAGTAGCTAAGAAGAATACAAAGAATCTCTTCTTAAGAGAATTAAAGCTGACAAAGCCGGCCCTTAAGCAGGGTGGATGTGGGATTGTACCCAAGAAGTAGTCTACATTGCAGTTTTTTTGGATTAGTGTAAAGGTAAGTAATTTATAAACGGAAAGATCTATTCTGTTATTTATTTTAAAATGACAAATTTAGCAGAGGGTGGATTAAGGGGATTTATTTCTGATAATAAAGAAGAGCTTGCTCCCTTATTCAGAGAAAAGATAGATTCGGAGTTGGCGATTCGTCAGGAAGATTTTGATGTTCTTGATGTGTTTGATGAGTTTGCAAGAGACTTAAATGATGTTGTAATCGAGGATCTTCTAGATCATCTTAGGGGAGAGGATCATGATTTTATGGAAGATCCCAATGCTATTTTACATCTTCCTATTGTTGAAGCTGCAGATCCATCACAAGGAAAAACTGAAGGAGAGATTGGATTTGAAGATCTTTGGAAGAGATCATCCTTCGAGCAGAACGCAAAAGCGATCTTACAGAATAGCACGGTTGGTTTTGCTGGGATGGGGGGGATGCAGTTAGGAGCTTTAATTTTAGCAAGGAGTGGAATTGGTAATATCGTTCTTTCAGATTTTGATCATTTCGAAAGCTCAAATGCGAATAGACAAACATTTTGTTACTCAGATACTCTTGGATTACCAAAAGCAGAAGTTACCGCGGAATACCTCAAAAAAGTAAATGTACAATTGAATGTACGAGCTGAGCAAGAAAGAATAACTTCAGATAAATTTGATGATTTATTCCATGATGCTAATGTAATCGTTGATACCACGGGAGATTTTCAGATGAGGCATCCTCTTCAACAGTATGCTAGAGACGCAGGAAAACCTATTATAAGTACTTTCTGGGCAGGTTGGGAAGGACAAATTGCTACATTCATGCCATCAGATCCGCTCTACTCAGAAGTTTTTACTTACTCTGGCCCAACCTGGAATCGCGGTGTTGATACAGCAGGTATTAGTTTAATGGATACGTTGGTAGCACGAAATGCAATGCTTCTTTTACTTGGTGATGAGCGTCATGTAGTACGATACCCAGATATTTATGCAATAAATTTAATGAGAAAGAATCCCGTGCAAGTAAGAAACGTTATAGCAATGAAGGGTCGAAATGAAAGACAAAATGAGTAATCTCTATTGTCCGAATCCCTATATATCTATCTATATAAACAATACTCCTCACTCTAACTTCCCTTTTTTTATTTATAATCCTGAATCAAAAGAGAGGTTTGAGGTAAATGGGAGTATACTCGAAGTTATTTACAATTCTTATCAACCGAGAAGTTTAAGTTCAATAGAATTAAGTATAAAGGAGAAAACACAAAGCGATAGATCAACAAGTAAAGAATTATTAAAAATTCTTATTAAGAGGCAAATATTAATATCCAGATCTGAGTATGATAATAAGATACGTAGTCTTCAGCTCTTTACAAAATATAATTGGCTTAATGGTTTTTATTTTTTAATTGATGAGGAGAATCCAGTTGTTGCTGATAAGAATTCAAAT
>DASZRR010000087.1:0-3830 GCA_035549055.1 Patescibacteria group bacterium
ATTTATTTTACTCATATGAATTTACCAGGCTTATGCCTCTTTTTCTCGCAGTCCAACATCCTCAGACCTATCCTAACTCAGTTTCGTTCAAAAATGGCTGGCCAGGACTTGTCTTTTTTTTATTAACTTTCTTATCCCTAATCTTGGTGATAAAAAAGAAATTAAAACCATCTTTTGAGGTACTATCTCTTGCTGCTATTGGAATTTTAGGATTAATTCTCAGTTTTGGGCCTTTTTTGCATATTGCTCGTCATACAATTCACCATCCATTTCCAATACCTCTCCCCTATGCTCTTTTGTATTACGTGGTCCCTGGGTTTAATGGCATGCGCAATTCCGCGAGGTGGGAAGTACTTTTTATTCTTTGTTTTGCAGTTGTTGACGTATGGTTATTACAGAAAGTATTAGGCAATGTCTCACTACAAAAAAGAAGATTTTGTCACCTATTATTGCTTGCAGGAGTAATTTTTGAGTTTCAATCTACAATTCCTTTTATTTCAGTTCCTCCAAAAGCTAACTTCCCGCCAGAGTATTCATGGTTGCAGACTACAGCACAAAACTCAGTTGTGATAGAAATGCCAATTTATAACTGGAATACCTTCCCCTACGCTACAAAAGAGCTGCAGAGGCAGTATTATATGACAGATAGTTTTCGTAGAACAGTCAACGGAGCAAGTGGTTTTTCTCCACCTCCCTGGCAAAGTCTTGTAACGAATTTACTTATGACTTTTCCGGATCAGACTACAGTCTTTAAGTTTAAAAAGCTCGGTGTTAATTATGTCATTGTTGATATAGATGATTATGATAGATTACATCAGGATAAATTTAGACTTTCTCACGGTATTGCGCCTTCTGGCCTGGAGATTACCCAACGCCTAAAGCGTTTAAAGGGGATAAAAGAAGTTAAAAGCTTTACCAACAGCAAAATTTATCAAATTACTTAGCTATGTTTGCCATTGCTTTTCTTATCGGAGTTTATGCCAATATTATTTTTCTTTTGGGACTTGTCGGTTTGTATACCCCGATTGTTATTGCAATTACGACCGTTTGCTATCTTGGATTCAGCGCAATTTTTTGGAAAAAATTTGATGAGAGGATAGAGTGGAGAAAAATAAAAAAAGAATTGGGCCTTTTTTGGTCTACGAGAAAAATATGGACCCTTGTCTTGTTGATTGTTCTGGGGATTATTTTCATTGGTGTTCTTAGCCCTGAGCTTGGTTTTGACGCGTTGTGGTACCACCTGACGCTACCTAAAATATTTTTGAATAGTCACCGTATCCTTTTCCTTCCGGGAGGCCTGTTTTATTATTCAACAATGCCCAAGTTAGGTGAGATGCTTTATCTTAGCTCTCTTGCTATGGGTACAGATACGCTTGCTCATAGTATACATGCATTTTTTGCAGTTTTGAGTGCGATTGCAATTTATTGTATTACGCTTAGATTTACCTCGAAAAAATATGCATTTTTAGCTGTTGCTATTTTTTTCAGTAATATTGTTGTTTTGTGGGAAGCAACAACTGCCTATATTGATCTTATTAGAGCATTTTTTGAAATCATGAGTGTCTGGGGAATGCTTTTCTATCTCTCAACCAAAAAACAAAAATGGCTCATTGAGTCAGCCTTACTTTTAGGTTTAGCAGTTGAAACAAAACTAATTGCGCTAGGAAGTGTGATTGTGATGATAATTGTTTTTTGGATATTTACTCAAGATAGGGTCAGACAAAAAATACAAAGAACACTATTGTATACTCTGTTAGCCATCACTCCTTCTCTTGGTTGGCTTGTCTTTTCCTATGTCCAAACTGGTAACCCTTTCTATCCTCTTTTTTCAGTCTATGCAATTCATTTGGGTAAGGACACACTAGCTTTTCCTCAGGTAATTACCGATCTTGTTACCATTTTTTTGACTGCAAGTGATCCTATTTCACCGATTTATCTCGTTCTTTTGCCCTTATTTTTTGTCGTTCGTCGTAAACTGCCTAAAAAATCACTGCCAATTTTTGTGGCAGTATTAGTCAGTATGATTATCTGGACCTTGACGCCCAAAACAGGAGGAGGAAGATTTTTGCTAGCTTACCTTCCCGTTCTTTCAGTCGCCTCAGGTATTATTTTGAGTAGTTTGAAAGGTAACACGCAGATACAGCGAATAAGTATCGTTGTTGTATTCATTTGTTTAGTGATTGCTGCTCTCTATAGGGGAGTGGCCTCGTTAAAATATTTTCCAGTTGTTTTAGGTTTTGAATCACGCCAGCATTTTTTGGCAACTCATCTTAACTTTGAGTTTGGTGACTTTTATGATATTAACCAAGAGATAAAAAACACCGTCAAACCAGGAACTAAAACTCTTCTCTATGGATTCCACAATTTATATTACATGGATATTCCTTTTATTGATTCTTCGTATGTCCGTCCTGGTGATAAATTCAGTTATATACTGACGCAGCATACAAGTCTTCCTAAGCGTTTTAGTTACTGGCAACCAATCTATACAAATCCTACCACAGGCATTACACTATACACAGTAGGCTCACCGTGGATGTATTGAAAAAGGTTCTCCCATTTATTTTTTTCATCACTACCTTACTTTGGCTGAGTAAGGCTCTTTTTTTGCATAATTATCCTGACTTCAATGTATTCTATGGTGGTCTCCATACCTACCTTGCTGGAGGAAATCCTTACCTTCAGGTCCAGGGATCAAGTATGAAATTCCTTTATCCGCCATTTGCTTTGTATTTCTTTTTCCCATTGATTCTTTTTTCACGTTCGGTAGCAAGTATTGTATGGGTTGCCTTATCAATTATTTTTCTTATACTTAGCATTGTCTTACTTTTCAAAATACAGAAGCAGAAAATCATTTCTTCTCAGTTTTGTATTCTTTCCGGCCTTATTTTCCTGATGTTCCCGGTGAAATTCAATCTTGGAATGGGACAATTTAATAATGTCAATCTTTTGCTTATCAGTTTGGCTATGTATTTTTTTGTCAAGCATCGACAAACGCTCTCAGGAATTAGCCTTGGCTTATCGTTACTACTTAAAGTTTTTCCATTTCTTCTTGTTTTCTATTTTCTGATTATCAAGAAATGGAAATTGACTATAACTATTTTTATTACCGTTTTGCTTGGGATGCTTTTTGGGGCAGTTGTCATAAGTTGGCCGTTGACTGTCCATTTTCTTACCTCATCGCTTTTTGGTACACTCAAAAGTTGGCCGCTTGATTACTACAATCAAGCACTTTCTGGGCTACTTGGCAGGTCTTTGGGAGTAGGTGAGGCTGTGAGCAGACTAAAAATTGTAATTACAGCAATCTTACTGGCGATAACTTTGACTGTGGTCTGGCATAAACGCAATAATTCCCCAACTTACCTTCTTGGCATAGCCAGCATTTTGCCATTATCGCTTATGACTCTTAGTTTTTCTTGGCAACACTATTTCGTTTTGGTTATTCCAGCTTTAGTCCTGTTATACTTTCATTATCAGAAGATAAAAGCATCTCGTGTCCTGTGGGGACTACTTGCGCTTAGTTACGGCTTGATTGGTTTTAACTTGGCTCATCCAGAGAGCGTTCCAGTGCTTCTTAGATCGCACGTCTTTTTTGGCACGAGCTTATTGTTTATTTTGTTGTTGAGAGAGGTCATTGTCTATGACTAGAGGAGTAATTTTATTATTGGCAATTGGATTTGTTCTCGGGCAAATAGCCAGGATTCAGGTCGGCAATGTGGCAATTACGTTTTTGGATATTGGCGTGGGGTTGAGTTTTTTGCTATGGATTGGGGAAAAATTTGTAAAGAGAGAAAAACCTTTCAAGAGGACGTTGCCGGTTACATTAGTCT
>DASZRR010000088.1:0-3284 GCA_035549055.1 Patescibacteria group bacterium
AAATAGCTCACCACCCAATTGCGGTTAAGGCGAGTACCCTTGAGGTCTTTCATACTCGCAATCACGGGGAGGTCGTCGTAGCACTTGTTGATGACAATCCAGAGCTTCAAAGCCTTTATACAGATCTCCAAATACAATTACAGTCTCTCACCATGACTGACCCAGCACTTGAAAGTCATCCCTTCAAACCGCATTTGTCTTTTTTCTATCAAACTCCAGTCTCGAAGCTTGAAGAAGTTAGTCGTTATTGTCGCGAAGAATTTTTACCTCTGACATTTAGCTTTTCGAGTATATATTTGCTTAGACAAGTAGATGGAGTCAAAGGGGAGAGAGTAAAAGTTCAAGAATTTAATTTGTAGCTTCGAGTTCTTTATTTACCTTCAGAGTTAAAACATACGGCAGATAAAAAATCCCCATCCACCACAAGCGTCCAACTCCGGCACTCGGTTAACTCAGATTTTTTCTTCCTGTTTTGTCCAATCCCTGTCAGGTTGGTTCTTACATTTCTGTGTTATAATGCTTTTGTGAAGCTTCAGAATCCTCAAATGAAATGTTTTGAATGTGGCTCAATCCTTATCAAAATTTCAGAAACAGTCACTCATCCTGAGGGTTCGCTTTTTCCCCAAACGACGTCTATCTTTAAATGCTCCAATAGTGAGTGCCAGGCCCAAAAAGACAAGGAGGCAGCCAAACGGCGCAAACTCTTTGCTGAAAAAGAAGAAGCCGACCGCAAAAGAGCTTCCCAGCGCCAGCAAAAAACAGTAAAAGTAGCATCAGAAATTCTGACCAAGCATCACAATGCTTGACTATAGGATTGCTATGTGCTATAATTCTTTTCATGCAGCTGGTACTGTCTAACCACTGCTTAAGTTTAATTAGGTTTAGATAAAGATACTCTAATAACTACTTTTTACCTCGTATCTTCCTAACTATTTATCCACTTTTAAGCAGTTGTTTGACGGTACCACGCATAGTTTATGCATCGACGATTTCAAAAAGGACATAATTTACCTTCCCAATCGCGTGGGGGTTTTCGTCATACAAAAAAAGGCCAACCCAAGCCACTTGATGAGCGACTTTTTATCAACAAAGCTCAACCGATCAAAGTAGACGAAGATCCTATCTCAACAACTAGTTTCGCCGATTTTCAGATCTCAGAAAAGCTCAAACGCAATATTGCCGAGAAAGGCTTTATCAATGCGACACCTATTCAGGAACAGACTATCCCGCCGCTTCTTCAGGGACGCGATGTCATAGGGATTGCCAACACCGGCACTGGCAAAACAGCCGCTTTTTTGATCCCACTCATTGAAAAAATTTCTCAAGATCGTAATCAGCGTGCTCTTATCATGACGCCAACCCGTGAATTAGCCATGCAGATTGCGGATGAGCTACAAATATTTACACGGGGTATGGATATGCCTCATGTCCTTTGCATTGGAGGTACCAATATGCAGCGTCAGGAGAAAAAATTGCATCATAATCCGTATTTTGTAATTGGAACTCCAGGGCGACTGAAAGATTTGATTCAGAGAAAAACTCTCAATCTCAATCTTTTCCAAAATATCGTTTTGGATGAGGTCGATCGTATGGTCGACATTGGATTTATTCGTGATATTCAGTTTGTGATTTCCTTATTGCCCAAAAAACGTCAGTCGCTTTTTTTCTCTGCGACGATTAGTGATAAAGAACGCCAGATTCTTCAAGGCTTTGTCACCGATCCTGTTTCTGTCTCGGTCAAAAAACAAGAGACGAGTGCCAATATTGAGCAGGATATCGTGCGTGTCCAGCCAGGCGAACAAAAAATTGACGTTCTTCACAACCTACTTGCTTCAGACGGTTTTGATAAAGTACTGGTTTTCGGCCGTACCAAATGGGGAATTGAGAAATTAACACGCAATCTCATAGAGCGAGGCTTTCGTGCCGCCGCGATTCATGGTAACAAATCCCAAGGACAACGTCAGCGTGCTTTGGAACAGTTCAAAAATAATCAACTCCAGGTGTTACTCGCAACAGATGTAGCCTCAAGAGGGTTGGATATTGAGAACGTTTCACATGTCATCAATTACGACGCTCCGACATCCTATGAAGACTATGTCCATCGCATCGGTCGTACCGGACGAGCAGATCGTCGTGGTGTTGCTTTGACCTTTGTGCAGTAACTTTTCATCTTGCTTGTCTCTATCTTTTGCAGTAGACTAAGAAAGTGTTCGGTACTGCTCTGATTGCCTTTCGTGAATTCTTCGAAGCATTCCTCATTGTTGGTGTTTTTTTAGGCATTTCCAAAAAACTCAAACTTCATAAAGAACGAGAGATCATCTTCGCCGCTGCGACGGGTTTTGGTATCGCTTTTCTTCTCTCAACCCTGACCTATCTTTTTGCTGATTATGCGCGTACTGTGCTCAACCATGAAAGTGCAGAAGCGTTAGAAAGTTATCTCATGGTTTTTTCAGGCTGTTTTATTGCTTATGTTGTTTTCTCACTGCATAAAGTTTTGTCTAGAAGTCGAGGGGGAAAGCTACTAGAGGCCCACCAAAAGTTGGAAAGCCAGTCGTTTGATCTCTCACTTTTTGCCATGATTGCTCTATTAGTAGCAAGAGAAGGTTTTGAAATTGCACTTTTTACTGCGACTGTTTCACTTTTTGCGGCTTTTATGCAGAACATGCTCGGGCTTGTTATCGGATTTGTTGCGGCCGGAATTATCGGGAGTTTGAGCTATTTGAGTTATTTGAAATTTCCGCTGAGCCGTGTTTTTAAGACTACTGAGTATATGATCGTTCTTTTGGGGGCGTCACTGGTGCAAAATGGGTTGACAGAACTGGCAGAACAGCTTCTGCACGTGCATTTGAAGGATATTCTCCAGTTGCCGTTACATTTTCTTCCGGATCAGGAGAGTATTATCGGGCATCTCCTTCAGACATTTACAGGTCTTGATCGGGAATTGAGCCTACCACGTCTTGGTATTATGCTGGTTTACATTCTGGCTGTTTATCTTCTCTTCCTCCGCAAGCCACAACTTGTCCCCAAACAATAACTTCGTTAAGCGTCTTTTCAGCTTCGCCCTTTATGCTCTGTTTTCATGATTGCGTTGCAATCAGATTGGGGGTGAGTGAGAGATGAACAAAGATAAAATGAAACGTATAGTAACTGTCGCGATTATAACCGGATCGACAGTTTTGGCGACAGGGCCAGCCTTCGCTCAGACGCCAACTCCAACTCCCGTTGTTTCACATCCAAATTTTTTCTCGGGACTCATCACTTTCATTGCACAGAAATTTGGTCTT
>DASZRR010000089.1:0-11889 GCA_035549055.1 Patescibacteria group bacterium
TATAACGACCAGAATTGTTATCCTACCAGTATTCCGTTTGGTTCACTTTGGGAAGTAAGTACCGTTGTCTATATGAAGCAAGTTCCGCAGGCGAGGACGTGCTCAAGCAATCCATCAAGCTGCTATGAGTACATCAATACCGGAAGTTGTCCTCAGTGGAATGTGGTTTTTGCTAAGCTTTCAAAGATTCCTACCAGTTCTGCCTGTGCTCTTAGCTCATTGACGAGTTGCACTCCGCATAATTACGACTCAAGTTGGGCATGTGCTATCTCGGGGACAGTTGATTGTAGTTATCTCTCAACAGTCGATTTAGCAAGCGGGTCGGCTAATAACCCTACCCCAACCCCTTCAGGTGGAGGAAGCTCTGGCCCGACGCCTACTCCTACTCCTACTCCTTGTGCACCGCTTAATTATGCCTGTACTGGCAGTCCTCCTGCTTGTAATGTCGTCCCATCAGGGACAGGACAATATTGTACTGCTGCTTGTGGTGGAGCTTGCTGAATCGCTTGTCAACAACTAGAAAGAAGAGCTATGATGGAGGTGTGAGACAATTCAAAGCACCAGGATTTACTCTGATTGAACTTATCCTTGTGACTGGAATTCTGGCTATTTTCGCTGTTGGATTAATGGCAATTATTAATCCCTCTTCGCAAATTTTCAAGGCCAATGATGCGCGTCGGAAATCAGATCTGGCTCAGATTCAGCGCGCATTGGAAGCGTATTATCAAGATAATGGACGCTATCCTTCCTCATCGAGTAACCATATCTTTACGACAGTTCAAATTAATTGGGGTTCTTCATGGGAACCCTATATGAGCGTTGTACCCAAGGATCCAAGCGCTTCTCGTAATTATGTCTACTTTGCCAGCTCAGATGGACAAAGTTATGTCCTCTATGCTAGTCTTGAGAAAGGGACTGATGCTCAAGCATGTAATGGAGGAAATCCTTGCAAAAGTCTCAATGGAGCAACTGTTCCGGGGAATTCGATGATCATTCCAGTAACCACAAATGCTTGTGGAGGTACCTGTAATTATGGAGTCGCCAGCCCAGATATCACCCCATAAAAGAGTAGAGCTATTACGAGGATTTACCTTAGTTGAGTTATTGATTGTTATCTCAATTATTGGTATTTTGACTGCTTTATTGACAGCAAATTTTGTCGGAGTTCGTCAGCGCGCACGCGATGCTCAACGAAAGGCCAATATCAGACAGCTTCAGTCAGCGGTTGAGTTATACCGAGCTGATGTAGGTCATTATCCTGTTCGTCAGACAACATATCGCTTGAATGATACGACGGCCTGTCCCACCTCTCAAGCATTGGTAAATGGATCAGTTACATATTTGAGTAAAGTTCCCTGTGATCCTTTAGGCGCGAGCGTCTATAACTCAGGTAATTATTACTATTACACGTCAGATGCTAATGGGACTACCTATGTAATGGCGACTTGTTTGGAAAATGCTAATGATAGTGATGCCAATTCTACGACTACAGCCCCAAGTCCATCAGGTGGGAGTTGTACTTCTGGGAAATATTATGTGGTTACTAATCCATGAGACGAGTATTTTTTCGGCAGCAGGCAGGCTTTACGTTAATTGAGCTTTTGGTAGTGATGTCTGTCATTGCAGTCATTTCAACCATCAGCATTGCTTCCTTTGTCTCCTATAGCCAAAAAGCTACCGTCAATCAAGCAGCTACTGATGTAGCGGCTTTGCTGACTGATGCTAAGTCCCGAACACAATCTCAGGTTAAGCCTTCAAGCTGTAATGGGACGCTGGATGGATATCGTGTTGATGTTTGTGGTTTTCACCAATCATCTTGTAGTCCAAATACAGCTAATACTTATACCTTATCAGTTGTTTGTTCAGGGACTAAGTCACTTCTTGTTACGAGGACTCTTCCAGCTAATACGTCTTTTGTTCAAAGTGGTACGACAGCTTTCTCCTATCAATTTCAGGTTCTTTCAAATGGTGTGAACAATTCAGGTACGATTCAAGTGACAGGGTTTAGTCTGACGCAGAATGTCCAGATCGGTCAGTCTGCCTCAATTACTGTTCATTAATTTGTCTAAAAATGCATATGAAAGGTCAATCGTTAGTAGAAGTAGCTGTCGCGTTAGGGATTGGAGTTCTGATTCTTACCTCAATGACGCTTATTGTCATTACATCGTTATCTAATTCTGAGCAGAGTACCTCAACTAGTGGAGGTACGCAATATGTTCAGGAGGGCATGGAAATTATGCGTAATATGCGGGATAACGATTGGAATACTTTTTTAAATCTCTCATCAGGTACGTATTGTTTGGCATCTACCTGCTCTGAGTTATCGTCCTCGGGAAGTTCCTGCGGGCCGATGAATTCTACCTGTGGATTGAATGTGGCAAATAAATACTCTCGACAGGTCATTGTTTCACAAGCCGACTCAAGTTGTAGACCTGCCAATCTCGCAGCCGGAGCTATCTACGCCAAAGTAACCACAATTGTCTCTTGGACTGATACGAAGTGCCTTAATTCTAGTACATACTGTCATAGTGTTCGAGCAGACTCGTGTCTCTCCAATTATAGTTCACGTCCAGCACCATGAAACAAAAAAAATCACATTTGAAAGGATTTACTCTCGTTGAATTATTGGCTGTGATTGCGATTACGGGCGTCATAGGATCGTTGATGTTTGGAATTCTTTTTGCCACTCTTCAGGGAGCAAATAAATCTACCTCGCTTGATGATATTTCCCAGAATGGCAATTTTGTCTTGGCACAAATTGCTCGTGTGGTTAGATACTCAAATAGCCTTACTGATCCAGCCACTTGCTATTCAGGTCCCACCCCCATACCTGTGACACAATCAAGTATCACTGTTGTCGCGAGTGATAATCTGCCTACAACGTTTGCTTGTGACACCAGTGGTGGTGCAATTGCGTCAAATGGTGCTAACTTGCTTGATCCCAATCAGGTTGTGGTGACGGCGTGTTCTTTTACCTGCACACAAAATACAGCTTTTGACTCCCCTTCTATCACTATCAATTTTACGCTTGGTAAGAAAGGTGCCAATAACCTTGTTGAAAATAGTTCGACTCGTTCATTTCAGACCTCTGTAACTTTGCGCAACATCCGCTAAGGTCACTTTGTTGACACCAGCATTCTATGCTTGTTACGATACAAGTAGGTATGCATTTGTCTTCTTCCTATCAACGCGGACAGGTTTTGCTCATTGTTATTCTTGTCATGGTCGTCAGTCTAACAGTTGGGTTATCAATTGTCTCACACTCAATTACTTCATTGAGGACGACTAAAGATGACCAGTCTTCACAACTGGCTTTTTCAGCGGCTGAGGCTGGAATTGAAAAGATCATCAGTTCATCGAGTCAATCCCCTATCTCCGGTACGCTGACTAATAACGCGACGTACAATGCAACTATTGGTCAACTTGCCGGTTCCACAAGTACTTTTTTGGTTAACAATGGCAATCCTGTTCCTAAAGATGATGGCGCGGATGTTTGGCTATCTACCTACCCAACCTACGCTAGCCCTTTTAGCGGTAAAGTGACTGTTTACTGGGGTCAGACCAATGGAGTCTGTAGTAGTGGCTCAGATAATACGGAGGCTGCATTGGAGATAGTGACAATTACTGGCTCTACCTCCTCACCAGTTCTTACGCATTATGTAGTTGATCCCTGTTCCGCGCGTGCTGGAAGCAATAACTTCTCTACATCGATTCAGGCGGGAGCAACAGTGGGAGGAGTGACTTTTGCCCATAGTTACTCTGTGACTCTTACCAATGGATTGCTGATGCGTGTTATTCCTCTTTATGCAGCAAGTATCATGGGAGTATCCGGCAATGGGGCCACACTTCCCGTTCAAGGTCAAATCGTTCAGTCAACGGGTACTTCTGGCTCTACCTCTCGTAAAATTGCCCTATTTAAGGGATATCCTCGGCTGCCTGTAGAATTATTTCCATCCTTAATTTTTTCACATTGAGATGAATACGTTCGGCCTTGATATCGGTGCAACCTCCATGAAGCTGGTGATGTTGCACAAAACTAAAAGTAGTTTTGTGCTGAAATCTTGCTTGATGACTGTGACGCCAGCGAAAGGAATGTTCTCTGAGTCGCCTGTAGACCAACAGGCGATGGCGCAGGCAGTTCAGCGTCTTGTTGTGGATGCCAAAGTTACCTCAAAAAGCGTCACGATTGCTCTGCCAGAGAATCAAGTTTTTACCAAAGTGATAGAAATGCCTGAACTCTCAGACAAAGAGCTTTCAAGTGCCATTTATTGGGAAGCAGAGCAGCATATTCCAGCTCCTCTCAATACTATGGCGATTGATTACAAAGTTGTTCGGCGAAATATCAGTCATGCGTTGTCTCCTAAAATGCAGGTTTTACTCGTAGGTGCCCCGAGCGCGTTGGTCCATAGATATCAGCAAATTATTGAGATGACGGGCTTATCGATTGCGGCTGTTGAGACAGAAATTATTTCTGTCGTTCGGGCTCTCATTCCTGCTAATTCGACGGCCACACTCCTGCTCGTGACAATTGGTGCTCTCAGTACATCACTGGCTATTGTGCAGGCTGGGACGATTATCTTTACCTACTCAATTCCTCTGGGTGGAGCGGCCATGGATCGGGCGATTGCTTCTAATTTTGGTTTCGCTCCTCAACAGGCAGAGGAATACAAAAAAACCTATGGCATTAATGACCAAAGCTTGGGTGGCAAAATCAGTTTGGCTCTTCAGCCTATTCTCATGAGTATTCTGACCGAGGTCAAAAAAGCACTTGCGTATTATGTTGATAAATATGCCAATGACACGCCAATATCACAAATTGTTTTGACAGGAGGCTCCTCACTTCTCCCTGGGCTCGATCTTTTCTTTGTCAAAAATGCAGGCATAGAGACGATTATTGGTAATCCATGGAAGACCTTCCCCGTTACCGGTGTTACTCCTGAACTTATTGATCAGGGGCCTCGCTTTTCTGTCGCTATTGGCTTAGCGATGCGTTCAGATGGATAAAGATATCAATTTACTCTATAGTAAAAAACAACTCAGCCTCAATAAGCTTGCTTTGAGGGTGAGATTTGTTCGTTGGATCGCTTTTAGCGTGTTTTTTTTAGTCGCTGGGGTATCAATGATGTTTTTCTTATTGCTTCTGGCTTCACCTCTTCCTGAGCTACAGAAAACAGAAAGTGATTTGACTGCGCAGTTGAGTCAGTCTCACGACAAAATCCTTAAGCAAACGCTTTTGAGTATCCGTCTAACAGATATTGCTCAGATCACGGCCAAAAGATCTGCCTATGGTGATGATTTAGCGTCATTAAGAGCTGATCTGCCTGCAAGTACGACCATTACTGATTTTGCTGTAGAGAAGAATCAAGTGACTATGTCATTACGGGCGAGTAACCTGGAGGATCTTCAGACTTATTTTGACAATCTTAATACCCTCGCTAAGAAAAAAAAGGTTTTGTCTCAGGCATTTCTCAATTCTCTGGAAGCAGATGTTGATAAAGATGGCCAGGTTGTCGATTTTTCGGCCAGTATTTCTCTTACTTTGCTCTAACTATGCTCAACGAAATTTCTACCATCCATTCATTTGAAGATATCAGGCTTTTTTATTTTAAATACAAAGATACGCCGTATTTTTCAATCGGTATGATTAGTTTTGTATGCTTGATAAGTCTTATTCTTTTTTGGAAAGCAGTTCTCCCTCAGCTGGAGTCGTGGTTTTCTCTTCAGGATCAAATAAAGCAGGTCAACGAACAAATAACTGCCCTTCAGGCGAATCAAACAACGCTGGGAACGATCAGTTCAGCTACACTTGATGATCAGTTCAACACGGCTACTCAGTCATTGCCTTATGCCAAAGACTTTGCTGGTATTATCAGCGCTGTAGATGATGCGACGATCATTTCCGGCGTCCAGAGAGATGACTATGCCTTTGAGGTGGGTGATCTGTCTACGCAGTCTGCTCAGTTATCGCCCGAAACGTCACTCTCACTAAAAATTACACTTCGAGGTGATATTGGTCAGGTGCAGCAGTTTCTTCAAGCAGTGAATAAACTTTTACCTCTTTCTGAGGTAGTGACGCTTTCTTACGGTAACGATGGGGCAACTGTTGGCCTTATTTTCTTTTATAAGTATTTGCCTACCAATCTTCAGATCAACTATACAGATCCTCTCAAAACATTAACGCCAGAACAGAGTGCGTTACTAAAAAAATTAGAGGGGTGGAGGCAAGACCTTATGACTCTTCCCGTTCCTAGTGCCTCGAATTCAGCTGAAGTTGCTACGCAGAGCGCGTCTTTGTCCCCCTAAGGAGGTCAGGTCGTTTGAGAGCTGTTTTTTTCTTGGCCTGTTCCTGTCTCCATGCATCAATCTTCTGGTGATTTCCTGAAGAGAGAATTTCAGGAACTGCCAATCCCGCAAACTCTTGAGGCCTCGTGTATTGAGGATATTCAAGAAGAAAGTTATCCTCGTCTTTATGCGAAAATGACTCGGCATTGGTGACACCTTCTTTTAGCACTCCTTTGAGAAGTCGTACGACAGAGTCAGTGATCAACATTGCAGGAATTTCTCCACCCGTGAGGACAAAATCACCAATTGAGACCTCCACATCGACAAACTGTCTAATTCTTTCATCAACCCCTTCATAGTGGCCGCAGAGAAGGATAAGGTGTTTAAGTTGTGCAAATGATTCAGCAACTCGTTGATTGTATGTTTCGCCGTCTGCAGTCAATAGTACTACTTTTTCTTCTTCTTGGCTCAGATTGGGATCACGTGTTGCTTCAAGTGCTTTCTTGAGTACATCTACCCGCATTACCATACCAATCCCTCCTCCATAGGGAGTGTCATCAACGATTTTGTGAGGTCCAATGCCGAAATCTCTGATATTCACAAAATCGATAGACACTAGCTGACGATCAAGAGCATTTTTAACAATTGAGGCTTGGAAAGGACCGCTAAACATATCGGGGAAAAGAGTAAGAATGGAGATTTTCATAGCATCCCAGGTGTAATGACGCGCAAATTAGGATTTATGCCTGTTCTGCAAGAGAGACCATGACGCGTACATTATGCTTCATGGCTTTTACTTTCATGAGATTACGGATACTGCGAATGACTTTTCCTTCTTTACCGATAATTTTACCAATCTCATCATCTGCGACGTGAATTGTCAAGGCAATAACATCATTCTCGTTCGTTTCATCAATGACAACAGCTTCCGGCTTGTCGACAATTGCTGCAACGATGTAGTGTAGTGTCTCCTTCATATTATTTTACCAGTTCTGCAACCGTTGGAGATGGTAGTGCTCCCTGAGAAACCCAGTAGTTATATCTGTCAAGATTAATTTGTTTTTTACCGCCATCTTTACCTTTTTCAAACCACCCTAAAACCTCCACAGGCTGACCGTCACGTCGACTGCGTCGTTCTTTGACGATAATTCTAAATTTTCGTTCACCCTTTTTGCCGGTTCGGCTAAGTCTGATAACAACTGCCATAGAGTGTATTGTACCAGAAGTAGATGGGATTCTCAAGCCTGCCTACAGGCGGGTTTACAGGTTGAACCTGAGGAATTAGTGCATTTCTTGAGGATTTTGAGATTGAAGAAATTCGAGACCTTTCTGCGCGGCTTGCTCTTCTGCTTCTTGTTTGGAGCGGCCAATTCCTTCACCAATTTGTGTGGCATTGACAAAAACGCCAATCGTGAATGTCTTCGCATGCGGAGGGCCTTCTTCGTGTAATACTTTATAGATAGGAGAATTTTGTTTGCGAGCCTGGACGTACTCTTGTAAAAGACTCTTGGGATCTTTGAAGGCTTTTTTGGAGACAATCTCCTCAATTTGCGGGAAAAGCATCTCAGCCACAAATTCGCGAGCTTTCTGGATTCCTTGATCTAAATAAAGCGCTCCCAAAAATGCCTCAAAGGAATTGGCCAAAAGTGATTCATTTTCTCTTCCTTTAGATTCCTCTTCCCCCTTGGAGAGTTTGAGATAATTACCAAAACCTAATGTTTTGGCTGCTTGGGCAATACTTTTGGTATTGACCAGAAGTGAACGGAGATTGGTAAGAATTCCCTCGTCAAATTTTTGAAAATGGTTATAGAGGTGCTCTGAGACGACAAAAGAAAGGATACTGTCACCTAAGAATTCAAGTCTTTCGTTAGATTCTAATTCCTTTTTTGCTTCATTTAAATATGATCTGTGGGTAAATGCTTGTTCGAATAATTCTTGATTATTGATTTTCGGGAGATTTTTCATGAGTAATAATATTGCCTAAAGCCCCGTTAATAAAGCTTGGGCTTGCTTCGCCACTAAATTCCTTGGCTAATTCGACTGCTTCGTCTATTATAACATTCACTGGTTCTTTTTTCTCGATGAGTAGCTCAAAAACTGCCAGGCGCAAAATTGCTAGATCTACTCTATTTATTTTATCAATTGGGAACTCGGGTGCTGATACCTGAATTTTGCTATCAATAAGGTCTTTATTATTGAGAATTTCTTGCGCTTTTTCTGAGACTGGTTGATTATGAAATTGGATTTTGAATAACTCCTGGACAATATGCTGCCTTTTGATATGGCGAGGATCTTGGGATGTCTTCATGAACGCTAAAGCTTAAACGGTTTTGGCTGTCGATTTAGTCTTGGCTACAATCTCTGAACCACGATAAAATCCACAATGAGGGCAGACCAGATGCGGAAGATGTTGCTCCCCACAGTTCTCGCAACGAACAGTCGTCACGGTTTTCAGAGCAATACTGGCCCTTCTTTTGCCTTGACGTTGTCGAGAATGACGCTTTTTAGGTTCGTGTGCCATAGTGTGTATTGTATCGTATTTCACGCTCAATCGCAACATTTGCTATACTGATAGCATGACGATTAGATTTTTACAGCTAAATATTCAGGGAGGGCGGATGTTTGAGGAAATCATTTCTTATATTAAAGATAATGATTTTGACATTTTGCATTTGCAGGAGGTAGGAGCTGGAAGGCTTAGTCGAAGTGGTTTTGACAACTTTTCAGAGATTAAAAAACGCCTTGGATATAAAGGTGAACTGGCACTTCCCTGGGACATTAAGAATGACAAACAGACCTACACTGGGAATGCGACTTTTTATAAGTCCACCTTTGACTACGCCAAAAAAGAAGTTGTTAGTCTCAAATCGTTTTGTTCTATTGAAAAATACATAGAAAATAATGATCAATTCATAAAAGATTTGCCTAAAAATGCTTTAGCGTTACAATTTGTTTTTGGTACGCAACCTATTTGGTTTATTAATACACATTTGGCTTGGGGACCTAATCCCAAAGACGAGCCGTATAAAGTCGAGCAAGGTCTAAAATTGCGGGATTATTTAGCAACCCTCACTGAGCCTTTTGTTTTGTCTGGAGATTTCAATGTCGTTAAGAGTTCAGCGGTCGTAAAGGCAATTGACGAACTTGCAGTCAATCACGCAGTCGAGGCACATATTACCAACACACTCAACCCTCGGTTACATCGTGCCAAACAACTTTTCCCTGCAGGGTTAGCAGTGGATTTTATTTACACTACCAAAGATTTGCAGACGTCTGGTTTTGATTTAGTTGATACTCCTGATCTTTCTGATCATTTTGGTCTGCGAATCGATCTTAAAATTTAGTCAGGAACTACGGCGTCTCTCGTGGCCTCTTTTACTTTTTTCTCCAGTTCTGGATAGTTTTCCAGTTGCTTAAAGACATCGATGGCTGTTCGTTTGGCTTCTTCCAAAAGCTTGAGATCTGAGAAAGAAGCAATTTTGAGTGTACGAGTCCCTGATTGACGAACTCCATACATTTCCCCTGGGCCACGAAGCTTGAGGTCGTATTCTGCCAAGGCAGCTCCTTGTGATATCGTCTCCATCGCCTTAAGACGCATGAGGCTTGAGTCGCTTGTCGCCTCGGTAAAGAGAAGACAATAAGACTGCATGTCATTTCTCCCGACACGACCGCGGAGTTGGTGGAGTTGTGCGAGACCAAAACGTTCACTCCCTTCAATAAGCATAATCGTCGCAGTGGGGATATCGATACCTACCTCGACAACTGGTGTTGCCACAAGAATGTCCAATTTGCGATCATGAAAGGTCTTGAGCACTTCTTCTTTCTCTTTTGCTTTGAGCTTGCCATGGAGAAGTCCCAAGCGCAGGTCAGGAAAGATTTTTGTCTGGAGAAGTTCAAATTCAGTCCGAGCCGCCTTGACTGACTGCATATTTTCTGATTCTTCAATAAAAGGGCAAATAATAAAAGCTTGCGAATTATGTAATCGTATTTGCTCACGGATCCAATGATACGCTCCTTCCCTTTTCTCATTTGGTACAAGCCATGTCTTAATTTTTTTCCTGCCTTTGGGCATCTCTGTGAGATAGGAAACGTCCAGCTCTCCATAAAGAGTAAGAGCGACAGTTCGGGGAATAGGTGTCGCTGTCATCGTCAAAAGATGCGGGTTACTCCCCTTCTCTCTGAGAATTCCCCGTTGTTTTACTCCAAAGCGTTGTTGCTCATCAATTGCGATAAAAGCAAGACGTGTGAAGTTGATGTTCTGTGCAACGAGCGCATGTGTCCCGACGACGACGTCATAGGAAGTACTGCGTGCGAGTTTGGTACTACTGGTAAGCAGTCCGACCTGAATCCCAAACGGTTTGAGCAATGTCCCAAGCGTTGAGAAGTGTTGCTGAGCCAGAATTTCAGTGGGAGCCATGAGGGCTGACTGAAAGCCATTCAAATATGCAATATAGCAGCCAATAGCAGCAATAACTGTCTTACCGCTTCCTACATCGCCTTGGAGGAGACGATTCATCGGGTGGTCTAGTTCCAGATCTTCAACCAGATCTAAGACAGCTTGCGTTTGCGATCCAGTTAAGACAAAAGGTAGAGATGTCACAAACTGGTCAAGTTGGTCTTTGGTGATTTGCAAGACTTTTCCTTTTTTCTGCACACGCCATTGCTTTTTTCTCTCTTGAGCGCTTAGTTGGAGAAGGAAAACTTCATCAAAAGATAATCTCCTGCGCGCTTTCTCAGCTAGTTCCAAACTATTTGGGAAATGAATTTGTCTAAGTGACAAAGAAAGGTCGAGAAGGTCGTGTTGTTGTTTGATCTCATCAGGCATGAACTCAAGCTGGTCATCAAGCTCTGACAAAAGGTGTGCAATCCTTCGCCTGAGCCATTTTGAAGATACACCACGTGTTTCAGGATAAATAGGAATAATTCTGCCTGTGTGAAGAGGAGGAGTGTTGTGAACGACTTCATACTCAGGAGCAATTAATGACTTTTTTTGAGCAAAAATTTCAATTCTGCCAGAGACTGAAAGAGTCTCTCCTTCAGTAAGATTACTGACAATATAAGGTTGATTGAACCAATGGAGTGTAATACTTCCCGTTCCATCTGTGATTGTTACTTTTTGAAGCGTCTTGTGCGACCTGGTATACGTGTTTTTCAGATCGGTAATTTGTCCTTGAAGTGTTACTAGTTCTCCTTCCTGTACCTGCGCAATTGTGGAGTGGAGGGAATAATCTTCATAACGGCTAGGAATATGGTAGAGAAGGTCATGCAAACTAACAATCCCCAATTTCGCAAGACGCGTGGCATACATCTTCAGACTGCGATCACCAGCCGAAATGGGTTGAGTAAAATCCATAACAAATTACTGAAAGAGGTAAATAGCAAAAGGCAGAAATGATGAAACGATGAGAGCCACAAGGGCTACAACCACAATAATCTTAAAAACTTTATGATGTCCCTGGAGTCCGTCCATAACCTAATTATACTAAGGCTTGAGGAGTTTGACAATTTTTCGTTTGCCGACTTTCAGAATTGCCCCCTCAGTAATTGATTGATTACTATTGGGATCGGTAACTCGTTGTCCATTAAGCTCAATCCCACCCTGTTCAA
>DASZRR010000090.1:0-5982 GCA_035549055.1 Patescibacteria group bacterium
TGGTCGTTTGTTCCACAACCTGCTCGAAGCTCAGGCCTTTCACTTTAGCAATGTGTTGTCCAACGAGCAGAACGTATTCGGGTAAGTTGCGTTCACCGCGGTGAGGAATAGGTGTCAGATATGGACTATCTGTCTCAGTCACGATTCGTTCAAGGGGAGTAAGTTTGATAAGCTCACTTAACTCGACTGTTTCCTTTGGCGCCAGACCTGGATAGGTACTATTACCATCAAAGCCGACGAAAAACCCCATTTCCAGAGCAGATTTCAGTACTTCCTGACTTCCTGCAAAGCAGTGGAACATCCCAGGGATTGGCTGTAAGAGGTGTTTTCTCTCTTTGAGAAGAGCGATAACGTCTTCCCCCGCCAGACGATTGTGAATTTGGATGGGGAGTTTGAGTTTGTGTGCGAGTTGAATTTGTGCGTCAAAAACTTCTTTTTGCAGTTTGGGATCAGTGATACCATTAGATTTATAACTAAAATAGTCCAGTCCGATTTCTCCTATACCGACGACTTTGTCTTGTTTGGCAATGGTTTCCAGCTCCTCAAGCCAGTTTGCTCCCAGTTCTATTTTGTCAGCATGATGAGGATGAATCCCAACAATTGCAAAAAGCTCTGAGTATTGATGTGCTAAATCAACAGCCCATTGTGATGAGTCAAGTTGGGTTCCGGTATTAATTATTCTTGTGATACCCTTGGTAAGGGCACTTTTGATGACTTCGTCGTAATCATTTTTGAACGAGTGGAAGTTGAGATGACAGTGAACGTCGATCATGATAATTAGCTAATTCTTGGGAAAAGGGGAGTATTGCTTGTTATTTCACCACTAAATTGCGTCAGAATTTTTTCGGCTGTCTCAGGTAAGAAGGGCTGGAGATTTACGCCAATAGTTTTAATTAGGTCAATTGAGGTATGAAGAATATTTGAAATTTCCTCTTTTTCGGATAGTTTCCAAGGTTCCTTTTCATTTATATATTGGTCAGCTTCTTTTACAATAAGCCAGATAGCTTCAAGGGCACGATTAAACTCAAAACTTTCCAAAAAAGCTCTAACTGTTTGAGAAATTTCTGGATTTGAAGTATTAGCATTATAGTCATTATTTTCTGCCAATTTTGCCACGCGGGCGACAAGATTGCCCAGTCCATTAGCCAAGTCTGAGTTGTAAGCCTCTTTTAATTTCTCCTCTGAGAAATCTCCATCCTGAAAAGGGGAAATTTTGGCCAGACAATAGTACCTGAGGGCATCCGTCCCATATCTCTCGATCATGTCCAGAGGATTGACGACATTGCCAAGTGTTTTGGACATTTTTTGACCATTGACGGTGAAATACTCGTGGACGAAAAGTTTTTTGGGCGTCGCAAGTCCGGCTGAGTGAAGGATAGCAGGCCAATAGACAGCGTGGAATCTGATAATCCCCTTCCCTACTACATGGAGATCTGCTGGCCACCATTTCTCATAGGTTTTTTCATCTGATCCAAATCCTATTCCTGATTGATAAATATTCAAAGCGTCAAACCAGACATAGATACGCTGAGTGGGATCGCCCGGTATAGGAACTCCCCAATTTTTGGCTCGTTGATTGCTGCGGGAAATACTGAAATCTTCGAGTCCGGATTTGATAAAAGCAATAATTTCGTTTTTGCGAAAATCAGGAACAATCTGGTACTCGTTTGAGGCAATTAACTTGAGGAGGAAGTCCTGATATTTTGACAAGCGGAAAAAATAGTTTTCCTCTGCAACTTCTTCTAATTGCTTGCCTGGATGTTCATTGCATTCTCCTTTGTCGTTGAGTTCTGATTTGGTTTTGAATTCTTCACAACCCACACAGTACAGCCCAGTATAAGCTTTTTTATAAATATCACCGCTTTTATTACAGAGGTCCCATAATTTTTGGCTGGCTTTATGATGGTTTTCACTACTGCCTTTTTGAAATACATCAAAGTGAATATTGAGTTTTTCTGCTAACTTTTGAAATTCCCCCGCGTGTTGATCGATGAATTCTTGGATTGGTTTGCCTGCCTTTTCAGCTGCCTGTACGTTCTTGATCGCATTCTCATCTGAGCCACAGAGATAATAGACGTTTTTACCAAGTAAACGCTGGTAGCGATTGATGACATCTGACTGAATAAATTCTAGAGCATGACCAATATGGGGTTCTGCGTTGACATAGGGGATAGAATTGGTGATATAAAATTTGCTCATGGTACTCGTGATTGTACCAGAGTAATTAGCCTCAGGCAACCTGCCTGAAGGGGTGATAGGTTCAATTAAGCCTGACGAGGAGAGAAAAGCAGCTCAAGAGTCAACAAAAGTCCAATAAGAAGTACCAAAAAAAGAGGGTGAGTCAGGCCGAAAATCCGCATCAGGAGATAGACAAGGACAAATAGGCTGAGAAGCACTCCATGTTTTTTACTCCTGAAGATAAAAGTGGGAAGGGAAAAGAAAAAGAGAACAAGAGGTATAAAAAAAATAATAAGAGGCGAGATATCGATAAAACCTAGGGATATTTCTTTGAGTGGAGAGACCAGCAAGACAATGAAGATAAAGCTTACAAATGAGATTACTGCCAAAATAAGATAAATAAGCTGCCTTTTTTTTCGTCGCATATTCCACAGCATAGTAAAATTGCGTAACTCTTACAACAATGTGGAGTCATTTATGAAATGAGATGTAATACTACCTGACACAAACTATTGACAAAAAATAGCACTCTTGTTATTATACTGCTAATTCTGGTTTTGTCTTATGCATAACCTAACACAACGACAGATAGAGATCTTGCGGGCGATTATTGAAGAGTACATTGAGACCGCTGAGCCAGTCGGTTCAGAGACGCTTGAGAAAAAATACAATCTTAGTGCCTCTCCTGCAACGATTCGTAATGAAATGGTGAGACTTTCCGAATCTGGCTATCTCAAAAAGCCGCATTCATCAGCTGGTCGCGTGCCAACTCCCATGGGAATGAAGTTCTATGTCACTCAGTTGATGAAGGAAAAAGAACTCTCAACTGTTGAAGAAGTAGCTCTGAAAGAAAAAGTTTGGGATTATCGTGAGCAGATGCAACGGTTTCTTAAAGAAGCAACTCGTTCTTTAGCAAACAAAACAGGCGCTCTGGCTGTCGCGACGACCAACGAAGGGGATATCTTCGTCTCTGGTTATTCACATATTTTGGAGATGCCTGAGTTCTATGACATTGATATCACCAAGACGCTTTTGTCGGCAGTTGATGAGTATGACTATCTTTTCGATCTTTGTCGACGTATGGCGACTGAGGGTGAAGAGATCCATGTTCTGATGGGAGAGGATCTGGGGTCGCGTCTCCAAGGACCATATAGTTTTGTCTATACTCATTATGAGACACCAATGCATGGTTCAGGTGAAATAGGAGTAATTGGTCCTGTTCGCTTGAATTATACGCTTGTTGTGCCCACGGTGCGTTATTTTGGCGATCTTATCGAATCAGTTGCTAAAGGATGGTAAAAATAATTGAGAATCTAAAGTTCAGAATTAAGAATTATGGATAAGAAGAGAACAGAAAACCCAAAAGAGCAAGTTGAAGAGATTACGACGAATGAAGAGACAAAGGAGTGTGCGGAATGGCAGGAAAAGGCAGCGAACTTTGAAAATAAATTTAAAAGAGCGTTAGCAGATTATCAAAATCTTGAGAAACGATTACGGGATGAGCGAGGAGAAATTATTCGCACAAGTAACAGAGATTTGCTCTTGAGATTTTTGCCGGTTTTGGATACATTAATACTAGCGAGACAGCACGACGGAGGTCAGACATTTCAGGTAGTGATCGATCAGTTTTTGGATATTCTCAAAGCTGAAGGGATAATTCAGATCAAGACGGTTGGTGAGAAATTTGATCCGAGTCTGATGGAAGTTGTCACGACTCAGGAGGGTAAAGAAGGAATTGTTATACAAGAAGTACGCCCAGGCTACTTGTTGCATGACAGATTGCTTCGAGTAGCACAAGTAATTGTCGGAAAAGGAGAAAGTAACTAATGGCAAAAATTATTGGAATTGATTTAGGTACAACAAACTCATGTGTAGCGGTGATGGAGGGTGGCTCACCCAAAGTCATCCACTCTGCTGAAGGTCGTAATGTCATCCCTTCAGTTGTTGATCCCAAGACGCATGTTGTTGGCGATGTCGCCAAACGTCAAATGGTCCTCAAGCCTAAAGAGACGATTTTTTCAGTCAAGCGTCTCATGGGTAAGAAGTTCCATGACGAGTCTGTCCAGCGCGACATGAAGTGGCTACCCTATACAGTCAAAGCGGGACGAGACGATATGGCGGTAGTTGAGGTCGATGGGAAGACCTATACTCCCCAGGAGATCTCAGCCCAGATATTACAAAAAATTAAATCAGATGCTGAGGGCTATTTGGGAGATAAAGTGACTGAAGCAGTTATCACGGTACCTGCGTATTTTGATGACAGCCAGCGTCAGGCGACCAAGCAGGCAGGCGAAATTGCTGGCCTTGATGTCAAACGTATTATCAATGAGCCAACCGCTGCCGCACTTGCGTATGGTCTCGACAAGAAAAATGCCCATACCATCGCCGTCTATGACTTGGGTGGAGGTACATTTGATATTTCTATTTTGGAACTCGGTGATGGAGTTTACGAGGTCAAATCTACCAACGGGGATACTCATCTAGGAGGAGATGATTTTGATCAGGTCATTATTGACTACCTAGCGGATGAATTCAAAAAGGAAAATAATATTGATCTTCGCAAAGATCCACAAGCCCTTCAACGCCTGAAGGAATCAGCCGAGAAAGCCAAGATCGAGCTCTCATCCTCTCAAGAAGCACAGATCAACCAGCCATTTATCACTCAAGGTACTAATGGCCCTCTCCATTTGACGATGACACTGACCCGTGCCAAGTTAGAACAACTGGTTGATGATCTCGTTCAGAAAACGCTTAAACCAGTTGAACAAGCGATTAAAGACGCAGGCATCAAACAATCAGACGTAGACGAAGTCGTTTTGGTAGGTGGTATGACGCGCATGCCCAAAATTGTTGAGACTGTCTCGAAATATTTTGGTAAAGAACCTAACAAATCAGTCAATCCAGATGAGGTCGTCGCCATTGGTGCGGCTGTCCAGGGAGGAGTTCTTTCGGGCGACGTCAAAGATGTTTTACTCCTTGATGTAACACCTCTTACTTTGGGTATTGAGACATTGGGTGCTGTCTCAACACCCCTTATTCCGCGCAATACAACAATCCCAACAAGTAAGTCTCAGGTTTTCTCAACTGCAGCAGACAATCAGACACAAGTAGAGATCAATATTCTCCAAGGCGAGCGTCCTATGGCTGCAGACAATAAGTCATTGGGTCGCTTTATCTTGGATGGTATCCCACCTGCTCCTCGTGGCATGCCTCAAGTTGAGGTCACCTTTGATATCGATGCTAATGGCATTCTCAATGTGACGGCCAAAGACAAGGCAAGTGGTAAGGAACAAAGTATCAAGATCCAAGGTAGTACGGGTCTCTCCAAAGAAGAAGTTGAGAAGATGACCAAAGAGGCTGAGATGCACGCCAAAGAAGATGAAGAGAAAAAAGCCAAAGTTGAGGCACGCAATTCAGCCGATTCTTTGATCTTCACGGCGGAAAAGTCTTTGAAAGATGCAGGCGATAAGGTCTCAGCCGATATAAAAACAGAGATTGAGGACAAAATCAAAGCTCTCAAAGATATTTTGGACTCAGGCAGTAAAGAAGATATTGAGGCCAAATCAAAAGAACTTTCGGATTCTCTTATGAAAATTGGCGAGGCTATGAACACCTCAACAAGCTCGACAGAAGATGCCTCAGCGAAAGCAGACAACAAAGATGGGGAAAAGCAAGATTCTTCGGCTAGCCCAGAAAAAGATTCCGACAAGGATGAGCCTGTTGAGGGTGAAGTTGTTGAGTAGTTTGAGATTAGTAGTGATTTTTTATGCCTCGATCCGCCAGCTGGCGGATATCGAGGCTTTT
>DASZRR010000091.1:0-2833 GCA_035549055.1 Patescibacteria group bacterium
GTGGCGAAGTTCTTTAGGTCATCTTTGGTAGCAAAAGGTTTTAGGTCGTCTTTTGTGGCGAAGTTCTTTAGGTCATCTTTGGTAGCAAAAGGTTTTAAGTCATCTTTAGTAGCAAATTTTCTCAAATCATCCTTGTTAGCATACTGTTTGAGATCATCTTTGGTGGCGAAGTTATGAGCGTCCGCCTTCGTAGCCATATTCTCCTCGATGCTATCCAATCGTTCCATTTGCCTAGCCAAAGCTTTGGTTAGAACTTTTTCAAATTGCTTTAGAAATTTTGGATCCATGCCACTACTTTACGACTTTTGTTCACATCTTTCAAGTGAACAAACAGAGCTGAATAATTCGATAAAGTCTATTGTCTGAGCAAAAGACTAATGGCCTGAGGCGGAAGTATCTTCTTTGGCAACAGACTTGATAAAGGCTTTTAGTTCATCTCGTTTCTCTTCCATCTTGGTTTTGTCATATGCCTCAACATTGAGGCGAAGAAGGGGTTCAGTATTTGAAGTTCTTACATTAAATCTCCAGTCCTGATATGTTACCGAAACGCCATCTAATTCAGATAACTCACCATCTTTATATTTTTCTTTTAAGGCGGATAAGATCTCAGGAGCATTGGTAACTCTAAAATTAAATTCTGTAGATTCATAGCTTCTTCTGTATTCATCGGCTAACTCTGAAAGTGTTTTGCCTTTTTCAGTGAGAACCTTCAGAACATAGAGAATCGTCATTAATTGATTTTCTCCGTTGCCTGCATCTTTATAGAAATAGTGAGCCGATGATTCGCCACCAAAGACAGCACCCGTCTTATTCATAGACTCAGTAATAAAAGCATGGCCTACTTTTGTAACATCGTACTTGCCGCCATTTTCCTCGACAATTTTCTTTGCGCCTAGGATATAGCGGATATCAAAAAGGATGGTTGCTCCTGGGTGTTTCCGTAACATTTCTGTAGCGATGATTGAAGTGATGATCGAAGCGGGAACTACTTGTCCTTTTTCATCAATAAAGAACAATCTATCTCCGTCTCCATCTGGTGCGAGGCCAAAATCAGCTTTTTCTTCCAGGACACGAGCTTGTAGGTCTTTTAAATTCTCAAAATTGAGTGGATCTGGTTGATGTGCAGGAAACGTACCATCAAATTCAAAGTTCATTTTTATCAGTTCGGCTGGTACATGTTTGAAAAGAGCTGCAATATATTGAGCTCCCATGGCATTGGCTGTGTCTGCTACTATTTTAAATTTTTTGATTTCTGGATTTCCCAAAACAGTGAGAGCATTCGTTACTTCCTCTTCCATAACTCCCTCTTTTTTCTCAACTTTTCCACCTAACTGAGGAGGAGCAAAAGTTCCTTGAATAGCAATATTTTTGACATCTTCCATTCCTGTAGATTTACCAATTTTGATAAGACCATTAGGACTGTTAAGCACAAATTTTGCGCCATTATATTCTTTGGGATTATGAGATGCAGTCACCTGGAATCCAGCGTCATAGCCCATATGAAATACAGCAAAGTAAAATGAAGGAGTAGAGATGAGCCCAATATCGATTACGCGTGCTCCCATCTCAACGAAAGCCTCTTTAGCAACCTTAAAAAGACTAGGTGAAGAGGTGCGCATGTCACAGCCCATTACAACACTAATTTGCTTGTCGGTTTGCAATTTGTTGCGGAAAAAAGTGTAGGCAGCTTTGGCAATGCGACTCATTACTTCTTCATTAATTTGAGTAGGGTAGATTGCGCGGATATCGTAGGCCTTGAAGATCTTTGGATCGATGTCCATGAAAGAATCTTAGATATCTAGTAACAAAATGTCAATAGCAGTGCTGAGGCTGCTGGTTAATTCTCCCGTCTTCATCGCTTTGTCCAACTCAAAAAAACGAGTATGGACTACTATCAATTGCTCTATTGAAAATTGTTTTGCTTGTCTTTGTAATTTATTCAGTTGCCAGGGGGCTAGGCGCTTGGCTTCATCGATTGTCTCGTTGGTTTTGTCATGGAGCGCAAGCAAAAGCCTGACTTGACGAATGAGCATGAAAAAAATCATTTCCTCATCTGCTCCGCTTAGGGCCTGGTGGAAAAGTTGTACTAATTGTCTCCCTTTGGAGGGTTGGAGGCTATCAAGAAAGAGAAAAAGCGTCTGAGGAAGCTTGTAGTTCTTGATAGTAGCGTGAGGAAAAATGGCAAGCGATCTCTTATCTAACTCCTTGTCTTCCCAAAGAATGATTTCGTTTTCCAAAGTCTTGCCTTGGATGATAGCAATAAGCGCGTCAAATTCTTTTTTGGCTTTTTTTCGATTGTAGAGATGCTCAACGATAATTGTTTTGCCGTCATTAAAAAATCCGCCACTATCGAGTGCTTGCTGAAAATCGGTAATTGATATAGTAGCTCCATCAATGAGGACAGCCTCAGGAGTACTCAGACGAAGACTACCGAGATAGTTACGGGATGCGGCGATATCTGAGCCGTGAACAATGGTGATCATTTTTTGCTTGGCGCGAAGCGTTCTATGCTGTGCGTTGATTTTGTTTTATACTCCCTAAACAACTTATTGGCAAGTTGGCCTAAATGTCGCCCGCGACTTTGGTGGGGGAGAAGAGCGCCAGAAAAGTTTTTGGGAATATGCAAGAGTTCATGGATGAGGATTTTTTTCTTTTCGTCCTCAGCGAGTTTGTCGTAATACTTGCTCAAGACCTCGATCACATACGCTGGTTCGACAGAAAGTGCATCTTGGAAAATTTTAGGAAAACCCCATGTCCTGGCATACGCTCGAGCCTTGGATCCAGTAGTTCTGTAAACAAAAATACGCTCACTTTTGAGATATGGAAGAGGAAT
>DASZRR010000092.1:0-2829 GCA_035549055.1 Patescibacteria group bacterium
TGGATTAGTTCTTTCATATTAAACAACAAAAAACCTCCCTTTCAGGAGGCGGTCTTTGGTGTATTTTTTTGTAAGTCTTAGTTTCTTACAACACCGAAGCCGCCTTCACGAAGAAGGAGGACGACGACGTTAAGAAGAAGACTTCGACTGTTCACAATCTGATTATACAAAATATTTTAGACTGTGGTCAAGGGGTGTAGCGAGGGTTGATGCCCAGCTCTAGTGGTTTCTTGGTCAGCATAACAGGCCCTTCTCTTTCTTCTTGTTCTCTATCAGCTAACGCTTCGCCAATACTAAGTTTTAAGCGATCGCGCTGTATGCGGGTCAAAGGAGATAGGCTAAAATGATCACGAACTGTGCCATATGCATCGACATTGGCTCCTATGACACGACTAGCCAAAAATTGCGGGTAAGAAGTTCTTGCTTCTGGATAAGCCGTCTCAACAACTGGAATAACATCCAAACAAAAACGCGTGATTGCACCTTCCCCATCTCTGAAGAGATCTTGTGGGACACGATCTGGAAGATTACGGAGTACTGCATACGCTAGAGCTCTTTCAGCAATTACAGCATCAATTTCAAAAAAAGCCGGCTTGAATCGATCTTGGACTAGTTGGGCAAATGCATCGCCAGATGGTCTGAGGTTTTCCGGCCAGCCTTGAGGCATCAACTCCAGTCCCCCATACCACTGTCTCTCAAAAGGCGTCAGGACGTCCCCTGCCTCAAGCTCAGTGATATGAGGTACTCTAGTCTCAGGAATAATAAGTCTTGTATCAAGTTGTTCGATCAATTCTGTTGTCATAGCTATTGATAAAAAGTATTATGTGCCTTTACGACAGCATTAAGCTGAGCTTGGGCAGGATCAGTTGGATGAACGGCACTAACTATATGTTCTTCTCCTAAATAAAGGAATCTCACGTCTGCTCGGTGGTGTTTGTGAGGTACTGTTCTAAAAACTCTCTTATCAACAAGTTCTGCCCTTTCTACGCCTGGAAGAGCTTTTGTGGTTGCATCTTGGAGCGCAAGATGAGCTGCTCTGACAAAGTCTTCAGCCTGTCCACTGCCTGGAACAAAATCATGAACTCCAAATACATCTTGTGGTTTGGTTTTATCATGGAGAACAGCCGTCCCAAGATATGTTTGGTTTTCAGCTCCAATAGCTTGAACTTGCAAATTAGTGATATCAAAATTTCGTTCTGCACTCATATAATTTTTGAGCAACAAAAAAACCTCCCGTTTGGGAGGTCTGTCTTGTGAGCTTTATGGATTTATTCCATTACGCCAAAAGACCTCCCGAGAGAGGTTCAATAATAGCGATAATAATGGAATTGCGATGCATGTGATTATCTTAGCACAGGAATTTGAGCCCGTCAAGATTTACTAAAGATGTATGGTTTGATAAATGGATAGGTAGATTCGTCTTGGAATTCAGAAATGTCGAAATCCGGAACCACTCGGCCCGGATTGATGTCTGTGCCGCCTGGATCTAGGAGAGGTAACTCGTCTGCTGCTGTCGTCTCATCACGGATATGTTGCGCGCGAATATAGGGGCTGAGTCTGGTACGAATGGCATCAATCTGCTCTTTTGAACTAATTCCTTCTACAGTCGTATGTCTATAGAGAAGCCCACTCGTCTGGCCTGGGATCTCAACCTCGGATGAGGTGTAAGGGATATGTGCTTCCTCAACTGCTTTTGCAATTCCTCCACCCAAAAAACGAAGTCCGGTAAAAGAAAAATGAATACCTTTGGCAGAGTGTTCGTGATTCATAGGAGAAATTAGCCAGTCTGAGTAGCTACCTGGCGCTCGTTAGACATGCTGAAAGATGTGCCGTGCTGCTTGGCCATATTTTTATATCCCCGTCTGTTGCCTTTACCTTTGGCTACTGACAGCCATGCTCCCGAATCCTCGACTTTTTGGCGAGCGGTGACGATGACTGTGAGCATCCAGGAGAGAAAGTTAGTATGATATTTGCCGACAGTCGTAGGTGATGTGGCGACTGTGACGTCTCCATAGACCATCTGGACGATCTTGTCAGAACTGGCGACCAGGCGTTGCAACTCGTCCATGATCTGTTGAATTTGCATCTTGAGCTCTTGATTCTCACGGCCACTCATTCTTTCCCGGTTGTGGACAACTTGGCGGTGATAATCAATACCTGCTTCGATATGTGGTCGATGTTCGGGTTGAGGCTTTTCGGCTTTGGCTTGCTTTTTGGGGAGCATGAATTCCTCGCCTGCTTTCATATCGACGGAATTGTATGCAGATTGAGGCTCTTTGGCGTATTTGCCAATGCCCAAAAGCTGGTCAAAAAACTCATCGCTTGCAGCCTGGACATGCGTTTTTGCAGAACTGGTGAGCTCACGCGTGAATCCTGCTGCCGAGGATTTACCCGTTTCGATCGTATTATTCGCAGCGATCTGGTTGCGAATCTGGGTTGTCAGCTTTGTACTTGCCATATTGGCCGCACTCTATCACAGATTCGAGATGAAATCAAGCGTTTTTTGTTGTCTTATAATATTTGCCAGGAGATACTTATTGGCCTCTAAATGCGCTTTCTCTTTCTCATCTTTGGCTTTTTGGATTGCCTCCTCAATTTCTTTGGGGTCGACTATGATCTTTTCACTCTCCGCAATCTGGGCTAAGGCAAATTCTAGCTTCATGTCACTCTGAGCCTTAGCAGCATATTCTTCGCGTAACTGCTCGGGAGTTTTGCCCGTTGAAGATAAATATTGGTCAAGAGAAAGGCCCAATTTCTTAATTTCATCCAGCGTTTGAGACAGTAAGCGATCCGCCTCATAGTCTGTAAGAATCTGGGGTAAGGTGACTG
>DASZRR010000093.1:0-4449 GCA_035549055.1 Patescibacteria group bacterium
CAACAAAAAGAAAAGCGACAAGACCTACCAAACAGAAAAAAACGATGAATTTCTTCACTGAGTTGATTGTAGGCAAAAAAATTAAAGGACGCAACCAAAAATACATCCTCTTACGACCCTCTTACCAAGCTCAGCACTTACTCTTGAAGAGATTTGATTTACTGAAAGTATGCGTAAAGGAGGTGAGAAAATGGATAAAGATGAAAGAAAGAAAAAAGAGATCAACCCCGTTGTTGCTGGTGCAGGTATTGTCGCGGCTGGGTTAGCTGGGGTAGCTGTTGGGAGTGCTCTCAAAGATAAGAAGACTCAGGAAAAAATTCATGATACTCTCCATCAAGCCAAAAAAACTGCCCAAATTCAAGCTGATCATCTCAAGAGAAAAGGGACTAAGCTAGCTGATAAAGCTACCTTAAGGGAGAAAAAAATGTCAGAGAAGGTAGAAAAGGAGGCTGATAACAAGGCAGATGAGATGAACAATCAGGCGCAGAGGAAGCTGTCTTCTCAGCAATAATTTTCAGCTATTTATTACAGATAACCTTGGTAAATCCTGTTATACTCAGGAGATGGATTCTGCTGTTTCGGTTCATAATTTAGTTAAGATTTTTGGTAGTGGTAAGAATACATTTCGAGCGGTCGATAATATTAGTTTTGAGGTAGGAAAAGGTGAAATCTTTGCCTTTTTGGGACCTAATGGGGCTGGTAAATCGACCACCATAAAAATGCTTACCACGCTGCTTGTCCCCAGTGGAGGCGAGATACGCATAAATGGTTTTGATCCGACTTCTCAGCAGGATAAAGTACGTTCGTCCTTCGGTATAGTTTTTCAGGATCCCAGTCTTGATGAAGAGTTGACAGCTTATGAGAATATGGAATTCCACGGTGTCTTATACAAAGTCCCCAAAAAAATCCGCAAGCAACGGATAAACGAACTTCTCAAAGTAGTAGAGCTTGAGGACAGACGTAACAGCCTGGTTAAAACGTTTTCGGGTGGAATGCGCCGACGTTTGGAGATAGCGCGTGGATTATTGCATCACCCGTCGATCTTTTTCCTCGATGAACCAACAGTTGGTCTTGATCCTCAGACACGCAATCAAATGTGGCAATATGTACTCAAGCTTAATAAAGAGGAGAAGATTACTGTTTTTATGACTACACACTATATGGAAGAGGCTGAGAAAGTCGCTGAGAGGATCGCTATCATTGATCATGGCAAGATTATTGCCAGCGGGACAGCTACTGAGTTGAAGAAGAAGACGAAGGCTTCTTCGCTGGAAGATGCTTTTCTCAATCTCACAGGTAAAGCGATTAGGGAAGAAGAGATGAGTGGAGTAGAGCATATGCGCATGCGAAGACAGATGTTTGGAGGAAGACGGTAAAATGAGATTAGGAAATTTATGAATACGATTTATATCTTGTGGCTGAGACAGTTGAAGAGGTATATTCGTTCGCGGTCTCGCATGATTGGATCACTGGGTCAACCTATCCTTTTTCTGGTGGCTTTAGGATTTGGTTTTGGGCCGATTTATGCACGCGCTGGTGGAGGAAATTATATGCAGTTTTTGGCACCAGGGATCATTGCCCAAGGTGTACTCTTCACAGCAATTTTTTCAGGTATTGAGTTGATCTGGGATAGACAGTTTGGTTTTCTTAAAGAGACGCTTGTCGCACCGGTTCCCAGGCTGCATATTATGTTGGGGAGAACATTAGGCGGGGCAACAATTGCGAGCTTGCAGGGACTTATTGTTTTTGTTTTGACGCTAGTTATCGGTTTTCGTCCGGTCAGTATTCTTGGAGTTCTGCAAGCAGTCGTTATCATTTTTTTGATGGCGCTCCTTTTTACGTCAGTGGGGACTGCAATTGCTTCAACTCTTTCTGATTTTCAGGGGTTTCAACTAATTATGAACTTTTTGGTGATGCCGCTTTTTTTCCTTTCCGGCTCTCTTTTCCCGCTGACATCGGCACCCGGATTTTTGAAAGTCGTATCAACAATCGATCCACTGTCTTATGGAGTCGATGGTGTCCGAGGAGCGCTAACCGGCAGCGTCCATTTTGGGCTCGGTCTTGATTATCTTGTTTTGTTTGTTTTAATAAGTATTGTTCTTATTACCGGGAGCTATCTTTTCTCCAAAATTCAGATCTAGTATACAATGCTTCGTCAATGATCAAGGTTATTTCAGGTAAGTTTCAAAATACGCTATTATTATCATAAAGTATGAAGAGAATTATTCTTTCTTTGGGAGTTATTGGTTTGTTTCTTATCTATAGCATTCATCAACAACTTGAAAATAACCAGGCAGTAAATCGCGTCAAGACCTCAGCAGAGCAGGAAAGTCTCAACCCACAGTCTTTGGCTACACCTACTCCAGCTTCAGCAACCCCTCCTATAGATCAGGCTAAAGCAGGATATAAAGATGGCACCTACACAGGTAGTACGCAGGATGTTTTTTATGGCAATATCCAAGTTCAGGTGACAATTTCTGGTGGGCAGATCTCCGATGTACAGTTTCTCCAATATCCAAATGACCGGGGGACATCTGTCATGATCAACAGTCAAGCCATGCCGGTTCTCAAACAAGAGGCAATCACTGCCCAAAGTGCTGATGTCAATATCGTCAGTGGTGCAACTGACTCGAGTCAAGGATTTCGTCAGTCACTAGCTGATGCCCTCGCGCAAGCTAAGCTATAATAGTATTTTGTATGAAACAAACTCGTCTCATCATGGGGATGCCTATTTGCATTGAAATACTCGATTCACAGGTGAGTCTGGCAGATTTCCGCAAGGTTTTTCATCTTTTTAGAAAAATCGACGCGCAATTTAGTCCTTACAAAAAAACGAGTGAGGTGTCACGACTCAATTGCAAAGAAATCGATTTTAGCTTTGTGAGTGAGGACATGCATGAAATTTTGGAGTTGGCAGAAAAGGCGAAAGAGACTACAGATGGCTATTTTGACGTTTTTGCCAAGGGATATTTTGACCCGTCCGGAATTGTCAAGGCATGGGCGATTGGGAAAGCCGACAAATTTCTCCGGGAGTTAGGTTTTGCGAATTTTTTTATTAATGCGGGCGGTGATATACAAGTGAGAGGTCATAATCAAGAGGGAAAGGTATGGACTGTGGGTATCCGTCATCCCTTTGAGCATAATAAAATTGTCAAACGACTTGCAATTCAGGGTGGAATTGCTACATCGGGAACGTATTTGAGAGGTGATCATATTTTTGATCCGCACGAAAAAAATAAAAGAATTGATGAGATTGTCAGCCTGACAGTTATTGCACCCGATGTTCTCCAAGCAGATCTTCTCGCAACGGCTGCTTTTGCCATGGGGAGAAAGGGTATCAATTTCTTGGCAAAGCAAAAAGACGTTGAAGCTTATATGATCGATAGAGAAGGTATTGCTACTTTTACGAGTGGTTTTGTAAGGTTTACCCTTGAGAGTTCATTTCCTCCCTTGCAGAATACGTATGCTTAATATTGTTGATTCATTGTTGGATCGGATCACGATGTATCGGCTGGTCCTTTATTATCTCATCGTTTTGTTGGGGGTAGCTTTTTTGCTGAGCCTTTTTGGCATTCTGACATATAGTCCTTTGGGTATTCTTTTTAATGCAGTTTTTTTGACCGTTGTCTGTTATATTGCCAACAAAACATTTGCTTATGTTTTTGAAGTGCCTGCCAATATAGAATCAGTCTATATTACCGCACTTATTTTAGCCTGTATTATCAGTCCTTTTCGAACAATTCACGACCTGCCGATGCTTGGTTTTGCAGGCATGCTAGCAATTGCTTCCAAATACATTTTGGCTCTGAGAAAAAAACATATTTTCAACCCTGTGGCAATTGGTGTAGCACTGACTGCTATTGGTTTTGGCGGATTGGCCAGTTGGTGGGTCGGTAATGCATGGCTGACGCCTTTTATTGTTATTGGCGGTTTGCTAGTAGTTCGTAAAACCAGAAGAGAGTATATGGTCTGGACATTTATAGCAGTAGCAATTGCTGTCGTTTTGCTTTTTACGATACTGAATGGTTCATCGTTGAGTACCGCTCTTAATCAAATTTTGCTGCATTCATCATTTTTCTTTTTCGCCTTTGTCATGTTCACAGAGCCTCTGACAACGCCACCAACGCTTAGTCTACAGATGACGTATGCGGTCCTGGTAGGTGTCCTTTTCCCTCCACAAGTGCATATCGGCAGTCTCTATTTGACTCCCGAACTGGCATTAGTAATTGGGAATGTTTACTCATACCTTGTCAGCCCCAAGCAACGTCTGATCCTGCGTCTGAAAGAAAAAATTCAACTTGGTCCAGACATTATCGATTTTGTCTTTACCAGTACTGAGCAACTGACATTTACGCCAGGTCAGTATATGGAGTGGACGCTCAAGCATCCGCACACCGATAGTCGGGGCAATAGACGCTATTTTACGCTCGCTTCAAGCCCGACAGAGGA
>DASZRR010000094.1:0-6854 GCA_035549055.1 Patescibacteria group bacterium
AAAATACTCTGTCCATGGACATATTACCCGACCCAATTGCATTTGAATGGGATAAAGGTAATATATATAAAAATCTAAAAAAGCATCAAATAACAATTCAAGAAGCAGAAGAGTTATTTAGTAACGAACCTTTTACAATTGTTGAAGATGTCAAACACTCAACAGTTATTGAGAATCGTTTTCAAGGTTTGGGAAAAACAAATACAAACAGAAAATTGTTTGTTGTATTTACTATCCGAAATGATAAGATTAGAATAATATCAGTTCGGGATATGAGTAGAAAAGAGGAAGCAATATATGAAAAATTTGAAACAAATTCCTGATTTTAAAACTTTTGAAGAGGAAGCTGAGTTTTGGGATACTCATGACTCTACAGAATATGTAGATTGGTCTAAAGCTAAAAAAGTAGTTTTCCCAAACTTAAAACCTACAACTGAGTCAATTTCATTGCGACTACCTTCCTTTTTACTTGCGCGCATTAAACAATTAGCAAATAAAAAAGATGTACCATACCAGTCACTTATGAAAATGTTCTTAAGTGAAAAGGTCGACCAAGAGTTAAAAGCTTCTAAATGAGACTCAATCTTAGTTATTAATTTATCTTTTTCGTATAATAAGCAGTAGAATATTTTGCTTTAGGTGTGAAAGGGTCGTTAACATCCGTTTCTCGCTCTTGAAAAGCAAGCATTAGCTTGTGAATCCAAGGCAAGAAGTGTTCGATTAGAAAAAGACCTTCGGCACCCAAAAAAACACCCCATCTCTGGGGTGTTTTTTGCAAAAAGTGAACAGTCAGTCCTGTTTACTTTGTTGGAGTTGGTGTTACGGTAGTACTTCTAGGGCCGCCAAAGGTGGGATTAATGGCTACATTTTGGGCTGTGATACTCCCATCTGAGTTGGCAGTGCCAAAGACAACGACCCGCTCCCCTGTCTTCAAATCACTTTGTGAACCAGTTGCTTGTTTGTTGATTGAGGTAGAGCCTGAGAGCAGAACAATCTTGCTACTGCCATCCTGCATCTTGACGGTGATAGAGCCATTATCAGTGCTGACGATATCTCCCATCACTGCATTGCCACCTGCACCGCCAGCGCGTTGCCCAAACTGTCTATTGCCAAAACCCCGGTTACCTCCTCCGTTGGCTGAAAATTGGGCAAAGCCTTTAGGAGCTTGCGACTTTTGGTATTGCATTCCGCCAAAAAAAGCGAGAGCTCCGACTACGATAACCGCGACAATAGTGACGATGATTGAATTTTTTCCTTTCATGAACTATCACCTCCCTTCAGAAATTGGATTTGACTGGTGTATCGAAGGGTGGGCATTGGTCAGAGAGACAGCGAGGACAAAAATCGTCACAGACACGAGAACCAGCGTTAAAAAAATCGGCACCACCACATTGAGTAAAGTATGTTTTGAGCTGTTATTCATAACGGAGAGCTTCAATAGGCTGCAGGTTCGCTGCGCGATGTGCTGGATACCAGCCAAAGATGACGCCAATGCCTGCCGAGACGATAAAAGCGAGCAGAACTGAGACTGCCGAGACAACAAATATAGACTGAGTGAAATATGAGTAAAGGAAGGACGCTGTCACTCCTAGTACAATCCCGACAATTCCACCCGCAAAAGTGAGGATAATAGACTCATATAAAAATTGGGTAATGATGATACTTTTTTTGGCACCAAGCGCTTTGCGAAGTCCAATCTCGCGTGTTCTCTCAGTAACAGTCACAAGCATGATGTTCATGATACCAATTCCTCCGACCAAGAGTGAAATTGCGGCAATACCTGAGAGGAGTGTGGTAAATGTTCCTGTCGTCGCTGATGCAGTATTGATGATATCTTGTTGGGAAAAAATTGAGAAATCAGCCTGTGTTGGATCGGAGAGTTTGTGTCGGGCAAGCAAAAGATACCCAACTTCATTCTCAGCTTGCGTCATGACCTCTGAACTGGCTGCTTCAAGTGAGATTGAATTGAGATAGGTCTGACCAAAGACTTCTTTTTGAGCTGTATTGAGAGGGATATAGGCAATGTTGTCCTGGTTGAGAAAGCCAGTTCCTCCTTTGGATTCAGTCACGCCAATAACGCGAAACGAGATCCCGCTAATGCGAATCGACTGACCGAGAGGATCTGTAGTAGCAAAAAGGTCTGAGGCTACCTGCGGTCCGATGACTACCACTTTACTCATCAGTGTATTGTCTGCATCAGTGATAAACGTTCCTTCAGCAAGTTCTACTTTGTGAACTTCAGCGTAAGCAGCTGTTGCACCGATGATCTGGATGTTGGAGTTATTGCGCCCGGCGGTGACTTGAGAACGACTCTGAACCTCAGGAGAAACGGCTTTGACAGTCGTTACTTCTGGTGAGGTTTGAATAGCCGTTGCGTCTGCATTGGTGAGTGTCTCTCCCCCACCCGCAGCGCCTCTGACTGCGCCAGTCGTCGTTGAGCCGGGACTTACAGTTAGCAAATTCGCCCCCAGCGATTGAATTTGATTTTGAATAGCTTGCTGAGTCGCCTGACCCAAAGAGACAAGAGCGATGACACTACCAATACCAATCACAATACCCAAGATCGCTAGACCTGTCCGCAATTTGTTGATAGTAAGCGTTTTGAGACTTTCTAAAAATAATTCATTGATTTCCATAGTTAGTCGGTAAGATGGTGTAATTTAGCTTTGATCTGTTTGGGATTGAGTTTATCTGATACTATTTTGCCGTCCTTGACCATGATGATTCGTTTGGCATGAGCAGCAATATCTGGTTCGTGGGTGATCATGACGATGGTGTGTCCTTCGTTGTTAATTTTTTGGAAAATAGCCATTATCTCTTCTGCCTGCTGACTTGCAATGTTACCTGTTGGCTCATCAGCCAGAAGAAGCGCTGGATTCATGGCGATTCCCCTCGCAATTGCTACACGTTGTTGTTGTCCTCCAGAAATCTGATTGGAAAGATAATCGAGCCTATGGCCAAGACCCACCATTTGCAAATATTCTGTAGCGCGTTTGATTCGTTCATTTTTGGGAATTCCAGCATAACGCATGGGAAGCATGACATTTTGCAGAACTGTGGTTCTAGGCAACAAGTTAAAGGCTTGGAAAATAAAGCCTATTTTTTTGTTGCGGATTTCAGCCAGTTCATCATCGTTTAGTTTCTCGACATTTTTTCCGTCCAAGACATACGTGCCACTGGTCGGCTTGTCCAGCGCACCTATGATGTGCATCAGTGTGGATTTGCCACTGCCTGAGGGTCCCATGATAGCAACGAACTCGCCTTTTTTGATGGAGAAGGTGATATCCTGAAGAGCTGTCGTTTGCATCGCCTCGCTTGAGTAGACTTTAGTTAGATGCGAGACAGAGATAATTGCACTCATATCAATTAGCCCCCGCCACCTCTTCCTCCCGTGCGTGTTGCGCCGCCTCCACCACCTGAGCGGAAGACAGCATTGCCTCCGCCAAAGCTTCCCACGCCCCGAGTCCCACTGAAAGGAGAAGCTGTCTGACTGGTAGTTGTTGTTTGAGGAGTAATAATGCTGGTAATTACTGTGTCTCCCTCTGAGACGCCTGAAGTTATTTCGGTGTTGGTGTCGGAAGCAATACCCGTCTCGACCGGCACTTGTACAACCTGGCCGTTTTTCAACTCCCGAACGTAGCTTGTTTCATTGACAGTCTGGATAGCACTGGTTGGGACTGAGAGCACGTCGTCTTTGCGATTGGTTTGGATCACGACTGAGGCGGTCATTGCGGGCCTGATGTTAGCTGGAGGATCGATGAGGCGGATATACGCATCATAGGTCACGACTCCTGATGAATTCGTCCCAATAGTGTCTACACTGTCGACTTTGCCCACATAGGTAGCATCGGGGAATGCATCAAGGGTGATTGTTGCGTTTTGGCCTGCCTTGACTGAGGCAACGTCAACCTCGCTGATGGGAGCTTTGATATAGAGGTTGGCAAAATTTCCTATCACCAACACCGTTGAACCACCTGATGTTGAACTGGAGCTTGAAGAATTGCTACCAGAGCCTGTGGTCGTCGTCGTGGTGGTCGCGGCTGTGACTGCAGTCCCTGTTGTTGCTGAAAGATTGGCGATTTTGCCTGAGGTGGGAGCTGTTACTGTTGAATCCTGCGTTGCCTGATATTTGAGATTGGCAACCTGGAATGAGGCGTTTGCCTGAGCGATAGCCGTGTCAGCCTGGTTGTATTTAGTCTCTGTCGCGGTAAAGGATTCTCGCGCGCTGGTGAGTTTGGAATTAATAAGGTCAATATCATTTTGGGTATAAGGCATTTTGGTTGAGGGATTGTTTTGGCTGGTATTTAAATTGTTCTGCATGGTCGTTTGATCGCTTGAGGCGCTGATGACAGCGGCGCGTGCCTCCTCCAACGATGCCTGGAGTGATTGTTTGCTTTGGTTGGCAGAGGTGACGGCGTTTTGGGCGCTGAGGTAGTCTGCGTAAGCCTGTTCTTTTTCCTGAGGTGTGGCAGTAGATTTAACTGAAAAAAGGTTCTCTCCGGCAGTTACGGTGTCTCCATTTTTGACATAAACCGCGGTAATAATGCCATCTGTTGGGGAAGTGACGTTGGTCTGATTGTCAGTTGAAATATTGCCACTTTCAGTTAGTGTACTGATGAGCGTCCCTTTGGTGACGGTTGCTGTTTGGTACTGGACCTTAGCGTTTTTTTGCCCAAGTCGTGAATAGACAAACCAGATGACAAGAAGGAGAACGATAATAGTCAGGCCTTTTTTGAGAAGCGAGGTATGGAGAAACCACTGCCAGAGGTGTAAAATCTTGTTTTTTACTGAAATTATAAGCTGCATATGCGAAAGTGTAGGGCTAGATCCTGAAAAACAACTTAAAGGCAAGGCAGCTATTTAAGTCCTAAGGATACCGTAAATGTCGAACCTTTGTCTAGACTACTTTTAACAGTAATGCTCCCTTTGTGCTCCTTGGCGATTTGCTTAGCGATAGCAAGTCCAAGACCATATCCTGCTGTTGTTGATTTACTCCGGGATTTGTCAGAACGGTAAAAGCGATCAAAAATAAAAGGTAAGTCCTCTGGCGCGATGCCAATCCCCTGATCTTGGACTGAGATTTCGATTTGTCCATCATTTTTTTTACTCATAATTTTGACTTCTGATTTAGCTGGGCTATATTTAATGGCATTATCAAGAAGGATAACAAAGAGTTCACTCAGCCTGTGGCTATCTCCATTGATCGAGGCATCTCTGGCATTGTTTTGAATCGTAATATTTTTTTTCTTGGCCAGGGGGCTCACTTTTTTGAGTGCTTCTTCCATGATTTGCAGGAGTGAGACATCATTGATTTTGTGCGAGGCAGTGTGATTGTAGGTGGCCAGCTCCAACAAGCTGTCAGACAGTCGTTGCAGGCGGACTACTTCTTCAAGATTACTTTTGATGAGTTTTTTTGCATCCGGAGCTGCCAAATTATTTTCTAGCAAAGAGGTCTCCATCTCAGCTCGTAAAGCAGTCAGTGGCGTCCGCAGTTCATGCGATGCGTCGGCGACAAAACGGTTTTGCTCATCGACCATCGTCTGAATTGGCTTGAGTGTTCTCCCTGCCAAAAAGTATCCTCCTACGGCCGCGACAATAATAACAGCCAAATCAATATAAATGATACGGAGAACCAATCGCTCACGAATTTCCTCCTGCAAAGTGGGATCAATTTGTCTGAGAGTGATTGTCGAGCCGTTAGGAGTTAGAAAATTTTGTTGGATGTAGACTCTCTGGCGTTGCAGTCCCCTCTCCACCTCAAAGCGAAATCCATTATAAGCAAGCAGGCTAAACAAGAAAGTTATAACAACTGCAATAAAAATATACCAGAGAGTGAGTTTGAGACGAGCGTGGTGGAACATACCTATTAGCCTAGCGCAAAGGGTTTAGGGCAAAGAGTGTTCTATCTATCCCAGATAGACGAGTAACTCTATGCGCTTTGCTCTCTGCCCTAAGCCTTTCCTCCTATTTTGTAGCCAAATCCCCGAACCGTATGGATAAGGCTCGGTCCTGAGAATGGTACATCAATCTTATCACGTAAATGCTTGATGTACACCTCGACAGAGTTGGGCAGAACGTCGGCATCATAACTCCAGACGTGATCCATGATTTGTTCTTTTGTGAGAATTTTGTTGGGATGACGCATGAGATATTCCAGAAGTGAGAATTCCTTGCTTGAGAGTCTAAGAGGTTTTTCATTGCGTTTAACCTCATATGTTTGAGGATTGAGGATCAGACCATCAACTGTCAGCGTTGCTGTATTGGCATGTTTGGGCCGGCGCGTGAGTGCACGGATGCGGGCAAATAATTCAGAAAGCGCAAAGGGTTTGACAAGGTAATCATCAGCTCCGCTATCCAAACCCTCCACCCTATCCTCGATTTGTCCCTTGGCAGTGAGCATTAAAATCGGAGTATGAATATCCTGACTGCGAAGTTTTTGACAAATGGTAATTCCGTCCATACCTGGTAGCAAACGATCCAGAATAATAAGATCATAACTTTCACTTGAAGCAAGGTCAAAGCCTGTAACCCCCTCGAATGAGACATCGACAATGTAATGTTCATGCTCGAGAGCTTTCTTCAGTGACTGGGCTATCTTGTGCTCATCTTCGACAATGAGGACTTTCATAAGCACAGATTATAGCAAGAACGCTGAAAAATAGCTGAAAAAGCTCTCCGTTGACATCCCATAATACTGGTGCTAGCATGCTGTCATGACGGAAGCACGTATCAGGACCTACAATCGAGATCTCGTAACTTTTGACCAAAGGACAGATGAGCACGATCCGGAGGGTTTGAATCTCATCAATCCTTTAGGAACTGGTCATAACTATCTTGCTAAGCATGAAGGTGGG
>DASZRR010000095.1:0-4758 GCA_035549055.1 Patescibacteria group bacterium
ACCACCGCCAAGTCGTTCCATGATCTTGGTATATTTTTTTTGTGAGGCATATTCCTGTAGTTCCTGATCAAACCGCATAAGATCTTCAACTGGGAGATCGTCTACATGGCTTCGAGTCACCGCGATAATGGTCAAAATTTCCTCTGCTTCAGCTAGAGGATGATACTGTGGTTGTTTGAATATTTCTGTAATTCTTTTCCCTCTTTCTAGTTGTTTGGCTGTTGCAGGATCGAGGTCTGAGCCAAATTGAGCAAAGGCAGCGAGTTCACGATATTGAGCAAGCTCGAGTTTCATCTTACCGGCAACCGACTTCATAGCTCCTGTTTGAGCTGCTGTTCCTACGCGTGACACAGAAATTCCCACGTTGATAGCTGGTCGGACACCGGCATTAAAAAGGTCAGTTTCCAAGAAGATCTGGCCGTCTGTGATTGAGATGACATTGGTTGGAATATAAGCTGAGATATCGCCAGCTTGCGTCTCGATAATCGGGAGAGCAGTGATCGAACCACCGCCATTTTCTTTATTAAGCTTTACAGCTCGTTCCAAAAGTCTACTGTGCAGATAAAAAATATCTCCAGGATATGCCTCACGTCCGGCTGGGCGGCCAAGGACGAGTGAGATCTGACGATACGCCCAGGCATGCTTGGTGAGATCGTCATAGACAATGAGGACATCTTCACCCTTTTCTAAAAAATATTCAGCTATTGCTGTTCCGGCGAACGGTGCCAGATATTGGAGGGCTGCGGGATCAGAGGCTCCAGCAACGACAATGACAGTATTATCCAAGGCATCAGCCTCTTTAAGCCTGCCGATAATTTGCGCGACAGTACTTTGTTTTTGACCTATCGCAACGTAGACACTGATTACTTTCTTGCCACCGATGGTGTGATTTTTTTGATTGATAATCGCATCAATGGCGATAGCTGTCTTACCAATACCGCGATCTCCAATGATAAGTTCGCGTTGGCCACGACCAATTGGAATCATAGCGTCAATTGCTTTAATTCCAGTTTTCAATGGAGTAGTAACTGGTTCGCGCTCAACTACTCCTGCAGCGATTTTCTCAAGTGGCATCAATTTGCCTTTTTTGACCGTAGGTTTGCCATCAAGAGAGTGTCCTAGCGGGTCAATAACTCTTCCCAAGATATCCTCAGAGACAGTAATGCCGAGCAGTTCGCCTGTTGTTTTGACCTGATCGCCTTCGCGAACTGTTGCTGAAGGATCGAGTGCGATAATTGAGACAAAGTCCTCCCTCAGATCCAATACCACGCCTTCTGTTCCCCCTGAAAAAATAACTTTTTCTCCCATAACAGCTTTGGAAAGACCAGAAGCAGAGATGACGCCATCGTGATTTTTTTCAACCACACCGACATTTGCCGTCGCCACGTCGTAGTGAAAACCTTCTACTCTTTCTTCTAATTGTTTGATAATGTCGTTACTATTAATCATATTGTTCAGTTATATGTTCTGTTATTTTATCAAGCGTATGCTTCAAACTCATTTCATAGACATCATCATTGTCTGTCAACCTCATGCCTAAAAGCAGTGTTGGGTCTACAGTGATGACTATTTTTTTATCAGGAAAAAGACCTTCAAACTCTTCAAGCTCTATTCCTTTTTTATCCGGAACTTCAAGCACGACTCTGTGTTGCTGCTCCCAATTTTTCAGGGCGCGAATATACAATCGCAGTTCTTTCTTGCTGAGCAGACGAACGATTTTGTTGACCTTAGTTGCATCAAGGTCGCCGGTTGCATAACTCTCCATCACAAGTCTTTTAAGCATTTGTCGATTCATATTAGTTAGCTTTACCTTTTAAACTTTTAACAGCTTTCTGCATAATCTGCTGCTGCTCTTTCTCATTAAACAATTCAGAGGAAGACTTCTGAATCATCATAATCGCTAATTCACTTATATGTGCTGTTAATTTTCTCTCAGCTTCTTTTGTCTCCGAACTTATTTGATCTCTGGCTTCCTGTAAAATTTTCTCAGCTTGCTCACGGGCTTTGCTTTCTGTTTGATTGATGACCTCAGTACTGTGTTTTTTCGCATCATCTATGAGCTCCTTGGCTTCAAGCTGTGCCTTACGCAGCACAGCTTTTTCTTTCTCTGCTGTCTCTTCGAGCAGTTTTTTGGCTTCTTCGGCTTGTTCAAGTCCTTTTTTGATTGTATCCTGCCGATTCTTCAATAACTGAAGAATTGGCTTGAGCGCATAACGCTTTATGATATAGAACACGATCAAAAAATTGACAACCTGTGCCAAAAGCAAGATCGGATTGATGCCAAATTTACCTAGAACTTCCATAGTAGTTGTTACTTAGTGAAGGCTAAGATAAGTGAGTAAATAGCGATAGCCTCAGCAAAAGCCATACCTAAAAGCATAGCCGGAAGAATTCTTCCTGATGCCTCTGGGTTGCGACCAATTGCCTCCATAGCTTTGGCGCCAATAAGGCCAATAGCTAAGGCCGGCATGATACCACCAATTGCAATGATAAGACCACCTGCAAGGGTAAATGTCATGAACTACTCACCTCCTTAGCCACATGATTCTCTTCGTGGTGTGGTGTCATAAGAACGCTCATAAATGCCATAGTCAACATAGAAAAAACTAGTGCCTGAACAAGTCCAACGATAATTTCCAAAAACATAAAGGGTACAGGAAACCCAAAAGCAAAAAGCTTGGAAATCGTTCCAAGCACTACTTCTCCTGCGAATATATTACCAAAAAGTCGGAAAGAAAGCGAGATGACTTTGGTGATTTCTGAGACAATCTCAAGAAGTCCAACAAAAAGCAGAATCGGGTTGAGTGAGAAAAAGCGAGAAAGATACTCTTTTATACCCAGTCTTTGAATACTGAGCATATGCGTTGCGATGAGTGAGACGAGTGCAAGACCAAATGTCGCATTCAGGTCGCTTGTTAAATTACGATTCAGTGAAACAATATCTGTGCCGCCGCTCGTTGTATGAAGAAAGCCAATTGATTCACTCCCTGGTAATAGTCCGCTCCAGTTAGCAACAAGGATAAAGATAAAGAAAATGAAAAAATAGGGGAAAATCTTGGCCGTATTCTCACCGGCAACAGATTCAGTGATCGTATAGAGCCAGTCAACTACTATTTCAAAAAGGTTTTGGAGGATGCCTGGAATTTTTTTAATATTTTTATTAATAGCAATGACTCCAGCGATGATAACTGTATCGACAAGAGCTGTATTTACCAAAGTATTGGTGATAGGAATCGGTCCAAGCTGTGCAATAATATCTGGTGTCAATGCTGCCATAGCTTGCCATATTGTATCCAAGCATAGGTTCGTGCGTCAAGCTATTTTATTTGTCAGGCCTATCTGCTATACTAAAAGGTAGAGTTTTTTTAGGACTGGGTAGAATTGGTAGCGTAAATCTTATTAGCAATTACCACTGGCTGATCATCTTTACTATCTAATTTTCCCTCAATTAAAATAACGGAATCGGTGACCAAAAGCGTCTTTGCTTCCTCAAAGACTCGTGGGAAAACGACACATTCTACCGTTAGCCCTTTTTCGTCTCCCAAAGAGATAAAAGCCATCTCAGCGTTCGATTTGCGAGTAAGAATCTTGCGCATACCCTCAATAATGCCGCCTATCTTGACAAACGTTCCTTGTTTTTCGCCTTCCAAGAGCTCTATCTCATGACTGATAATATGTTTGATATTTTCTAAAGTCTCCATATGGGGGTGAGAAGTGAGATAAAATCCCAAAAAGTCTTTCTCAAATGCAAGTTTTTCTTCCATAGTAAAGTCATCCACATCAAATGTATCTAGCTGAGGTATGGCAGCATACTCTGTCTGGTCATCGCCAAAAAGTGATGTTTGCCCATCAGATTCTTGTTTTTTAGTTCTGGTAATCTTGCCAACGATATCGGGCATCGAGATAAGAAGAGAGGCTCGATTGCCGAAGCTGTCAAAGGCACCAGCTTTAATTAAGCTTTCCAGTGTTTTTTTATTGACTTTGCCCAGATCGACTCCTGAGCAAAAGTCCATAAAGCTTTTAAATATTCTCTCTTTGCGGGCGAGAATGATACTTTCAATTGCGGCTGAGCCGACATTTTTGATAGCCGATAACCCAAAGCGAATTTGTGTATGTTCTTCGATACTAAACTCTGCTTCGGACTTGTTGATATCAGGAGGGAGGACAGGGACATCAAGACGACGACACTCAGCGACAGCCTGCGCAATTTTTTCATTCTTTTGTGGACCCGTGGTACCGCGCGACTCAGCTGTCAGAACAGCTGTCATAAATTCAACAGGAAAGTGGGCCTTAAGATAGGCAGTACGAAAAGCAATCATCGCATAACAAGCAGCGTGGGCTTTATTAAAACCATATCCCGCAAAAGGCGCGATAAGCTCATAAATTTCCTTGGCTTTTTTTTCACTGAGGCCATTTTTGACACAACCTGAGAGAAATAACTCTTCTTGTTTTTTCATTTCGGAGGGAATTTTTTTGCCCATGGCTTTGCGGAACATATCGGCTTGCAGCCAGGAGTAGCCTGCAAGTTTGATAGCCGTAAGCAAAACGTCGTCTTGAAAAGTGAGGACGCCATATGACTCTTTCAAAATATCTTGCAAGTCAGGATGAGGATAGGTGATCAGACTTGGATTACGTTTGCGTGCGATAAATTCCGGGATGTTGGCCATCGGTCCTGGGCGGTAAAGTGAGACCATGGCCTGCAGATCAAAAATACTGGTTGGCTTGAGTTCTTTGATGTAGCGGCGCATCCCAGCAGAC
>DASZRR010000096.1:0-1800 GCA_035549055.1 Patescibacteria group bacterium
CGATCTCTACGAAAAAGCAATCCTTGAGGAAAAAGCAGCTTGTCTTCTTGTACGATGATCTGAGAATAATTTCCTGGAGTCAACCTCAATTTTTGTCCCACAAAAAGTAACTCTCCATCCTCTTTGGCAGACAAAACTGTAGCAATCTGTTGTGTGTGTTTGGTAATCCAATCTTGATGCTGTGAAACAAATTTCGTAATAAATCGTTGCGGCATCAGATGTGGCGCTTTGACCAGGATTGTCCCATCGCGTTCAATCTCCAAAGCGATACTTCGCCTATGGGAACGAACTATAGAAATTCGAGGCTTGGGCATGGAGCCTATCCTAACACAAAATAAGAAGGAGATAAATTGCCCTATAGTTTGACATTGTGCCTTCACTTCCTCCACCAAAAATCCCGCTCCGGAGAACGGGATTTTTATCCGCTTTTGTACAAAAATACATCAGCAGATTATATAAGTTCAGGTGGACACCTTACTTCATCTTCTTTCCAGTAAGCATGTTGTAACCAACCCAAACAGCTGAAAGTCCTACGAGGACCTCAACGATATCAGCAAGTCCCATACCTAGTACACTCATAAGAAGATCTGTGTGTGTAAGTCCTTCATAGCCCCAGAGGAGCCCTCCAACGACTAGAAGCCAGGTAGCAACCATATAAAGTGATTTCATATACTCACCTCCTCTCTCTACATTATTAAGTTAATTTTCAATAGTAACCTAATCAGAAAGGACCAAAATAGCCAAAGATATTTCAGTTGGAAAATTTGAGAAAAGAGGACTTCTTACTCGACGAAGGAGCGTAGATGCACTTCCTGCCAGAAGATGAAATGTCGCTAACTCACTGAGAGTCTTTTTCACGGGCATTACTAATACTTTACCCACTAACAGTTGAGTAAGTCAAGCATGTCTCTTACTCTAGGGTGCGCTCACGATACCGCAACCTGAGTATGTCTCCTGGCCATGTTCTGTCAGAAAAGCAGTCGTACCCTTATTCCAAAAAACAATACTCTCATCACTGCTGGCATAACGAGCGCCAGAGCCAGAGATCGTCTGAGGCAAATTCAGGCTTCGTCCATCGCTGAGTTGAAGCGCCACGCTGTTTTTGCCAAAAGTAGCGATGATAGTCTTGGCACGAGCACAACTAAAAGTAAAATCTTTGTGCACTTCAGGCGTAGGAGTAATAAAATGCGTCACGACCGGAGCGGGCTGAGGAGTTGTCTTCCCTATCCACATACCAACTCCGATAATACAGACAATAATTACTATGACCAATAAGCTTGGTCTTGTGACACGTGAACGGAAGAGTTTTTTCTTTTTGGAGTCCATAGATTTAGTCTAGCAAATATAGTTTCAACCACACAACCTTTTCCAACGAAAAGGAGGCCCAAAGGCCCCCTTTTCTAGAGCATCACTTCCCCTGCGCTATGGCGTTGGGGTAGGAGTTGGCTTGGCTGAATGATTGTTCCGCCAGCCGCCCCGCCTGATACCCATTCTCATACCTATGCCAAAATTAGGCATGAGGTATTTGGGATCGATATTATTGTCTTTTGCCCAGGTCTGAATCTCTTGCTGCATTGCATCAAACTGAGCTTTGCGCTGATCTGCAGTCAAATTTTTGAGGTTGGCAGGATTATACTTACTTTTAAGAGACGCCTCCTCATTAAGAATTGCTGTCTCTTGACTTGAAGTGATCTTGCCATCTTTGACTAACTGATCTAGACGAGTCTTCTCGCGATCGTCACGTACCTGCTGCATCTTTGCTTGTTGTTGCGTTTTGTAGTCATTCACTGCTGATTTGAC
>DASZRR010000097.1:0-5165 GCA_035549055.1 Patescibacteria group bacterium
CCATTTCCACAACAAAATCCCCTTTTGAGATGATATTCCCTCGTCAGAACCATTCTGCCTTCCTTGTCATAATAAAAGTCTTTACCTTCTTGAATTTTTTTAGTTGACATAGTTAGCACGTTTTTCCCTGCTTACATTTGAGACAGTACTTAATCCCCTTCCCAACCCTAATGGCTTCCTTACAGGGCTCCAGCTCGTTAAATTTCTTTCCTTCTTTGTCTGTCTTCTCCACTAAAAGTGCCCCGGGACAATGAAAATGTGGCCCAACTCCGACACACTGTTTGCAAAGGTTAGGATCGTTTTCTGCATCAAAGCCAAACATCCCAACACTATTACCAAACAGTCCTCCTGACTCACCGCAGCCAACCGCCAGCGTTGCCACGGGCTGTGAACCACGAGAGGCAATTTCTCGGTGCAGCTCCTCCTGGGTCAGTTGCTGACTCCATTCATAAAGTTGTCGCAATCTCTCGCTATCTCCCCGATCAATTGCCTCTTTAATCTCATCACCCAAATGCAGCAGTGAATTGAGCGTACGTGCTATCAGAACTGGATTCCAATGGATGACTTCCTGAATTAACTCATTCTCAATAGGATCACAAATACTATCAATAAGCTTGAACGCCGACCCCCGCATGGCCTCAGGATCCAACAAAAGCATTTTCTCAAGCAAGTCATCTGCATCAGCAAAACCGTCAAGATTCAAGGGCTTGCGCAAGAATATCGCATCAATTGGCCCTTCTGTACCGTCAAAATAGTGCGGATCGATAGCTAAGGCTAATTGTTTATTGTCTTCATAGTCCATAATGGTTGCAAAACGTTTAGCCTCAACCCTGCGTTCTCCGGTATCTGGATCAATGCGCAAGGTATATTTATCAAAAAAAGGTTTAGTATAAGGGCTATCTTCAACCAATCCGGGGCCTGAAATAATACAGCGCGTTTCTCCGTCTTCTGCGTCAGGTCGATTGAAGTCTTGCTGAATACTTAAAATTCCTTGTACTTCACTTCGCTCCCGAGTTATCTCTTGGGATCCATGCGTTTCCTGATAAGCAACACCTCGTCTGAGGACTGTTTCCAAAGGCTCGGTTGGAAAATCGCTGCTACGCAACTTGCCATCGCTATCAATGAAAAAATCCATTGGATTCTCAAGACAGTTATATCTCTCACGCAGCATACTCGTAATCTCTTTGTGTTCGTTGTATCTCCAATCTTCCTGATCTTGAGCCGTCAAACACTGCTCAAAACGATTACGCGATTTCACAGCATCCCAGGAAAGCAACTTTTGGCTCGTATCGAGCCCAAGTGTACCATCAAAATCTAACCTAATCTCATCCACATTGTAGAGTTCTGCCACGATTCTTTGTGAAGACTGGATCCCCATCGCTTCCATTGTCCTGACAACAGGAGTCGGTCGTGGCAGGCTAACTTCATACGAGGAATGTACACCGCCTCCACTGCTTACTCCAGCCATCATCGCGCCCGCCGTACGAGCAAGAACTTCTTTATGTAAATAGTGTGTCGCTCTTCCTAATTTTCCTTCCATAATCTTTCGACCTGCTCAAGATAATGGTGAACCCTGCCTATAGGCAGGTTGTCGAACCATAAAAAAACTCCTCACTTCCGAGGAGTCACTCTACCAGTCTTCTGCTCGGAAATAATAACGGGGGTCTGACTTTATCGCGTCAAACGCGACTCCACAGTTGCGGCACAGTGCTTGAATTCCCGCCTCGATTTGACTCAAAGCAGGTCACAAGCTTCACCCGGCAAGAGTTATTCTTGCTTGGACCAGATTGTTTCTTTTTTCTTTTCTTTATGATTGACAAACCGCGCCATCGTAAAAAGCAGGTCTGAGAGACGGTTGAGATACTTCACAATCTCGTCATCAATATCTGTCTCCTGCATCAACCCTACCAAACGACGCTCCGCTCGCCTGCACACTGTCCGTGCCTGGTGCAGACTCGCTCCTACTCTCCCCCCACCCGGCAGAATAAAATTATGCAGTTCAGGCATTTTTTTAGTCATGTGATCAATTCTTGTCTCAAATTCTTTGATTCGCTCCGCCAGTCTGAGAGGCTTCGCCTGCGGATCTGCCAGATAAGAACCGATATCAAATAAATCATTCTGGATCCCCTCAAGTTCTTTGGCCAGCTGTTGGTGCTTTGTCTCGATAGTGGACACGACCACTCCCAAAAGACTATTGAGTTCATCAACTGTGCCGTAGGTATCAACTCTTTCATCTGATTTGAGGACTCGCCTCCCCCCCAATAGTGACGTTTTACCCTTATCTCCTGTGCGTGTATAGATCGGCATTATTTTCTCCTCACCAATGCGGCTTTTTTCCGATGAACTAAATACTCCAAAAATTCAAAAAGAAGGATAAACGCTGTCGTGAAAAGCAAATCACCCATAATCGTATTACGAAAAAAAGGAATTGCCACGACAAAGCACTCCACTAACCCTTTGAGATTTTTGGGGTACAAATGCCCAACCAACCACACACCAAAGTTGGTGATGAGGAAAAATTGCACCGAGGCCAGCAGAATAGTAAGCAAAATTCTTCCCGCTGTTTTGTGGCTGCGGGTAGATAAGCCGAGTACTCCTGAAAGAAAAAAACTGACATAGACAAAAAGAAGCGTATCGTGAAAGCCTAAGAAAAAGTCCGAGACAACCATGATGACAAGGGGTAGGATAAGCGCATATTTCTTGTCCAGATACATACCAGCAAAAAGAGCTATAGCCGTGATAGGCGCGACATTGGGCAGATGCGGCAATAAGCGCAGTAACACACCAAAAATAATGATAAGAGTTGGAATAATAATCTTGTCTTTCATTAGTAGATTTGAATCTTCCACATAATCATGTCGCCTTTGTGCGTTACATAGTCAGCCGGACCAACCTGTGCCATTTTATTATTGACAAAAAACGACCAGTATTCTTTCTTACTCGCATCCGCTTTACGACCATTGATCGAATCGACTAACCCTGAGCGATCTTGTTCAATGGTGGCATGTTGCTTGAGAAGTGTCAGAGCATCAACTCCTTCCTCACCAGAATAAGTCAAACTGTCATGTGCACTCGCTTGCTTTACTGCTGGGGTTGGAGAGGTTGTTGTAGTTTTGACGGCGGGCTTACTAAACCAGAGGGTTGCTCCCGCTATGATAAAAAGCAAGCCGCTCAAAATAGGTAATTTATATTGTTGAAAAAACGATGTCTGTCTCGCTGTTTGTGGTACTTCCGCCATAAAAAAATCCCTCTCTCCCGAGAAGGATCAATATGGGATAACTCCTGCTCGGGATACTTTTAACGAAAAAGTGTTTTCTGGCTATAACAGTTACGGCATAGTCATGGACTTTCACCATGCTTTCCACTTTTCGTTTTGTTTTTACACTAGTTACTGAAAGATTGCAAGCAGTAATTCCTAGCACTCACTATAGCCACAGCCATAGCATTTTTTGCAACCTTCTTCATAAGCAAAACTCGCAGCCCCGCACTCCGGGCAAAGATCAAAAAGATTTGTTGTGTTAGCAGCCAAGGATTCAACAGGCACTGCAGCGGCGGCAAAACCTAACTGCTCGCCCTGACTCTCCGGCTGATCAACTTTGTGCAGAAAAGACGCTTGTCCATTACTGACATGGCCATTGCTACTACCATTCACTTCCTTGCCATTGCCCTCAACAGCAGCCTCTACCAAAGCGTCAGCTGCCACCGGTGCAACTGGCTTGTCCTCTACTTTACCATTGACCCTAAAATTAGCGTGGCGTGCCAAGACTTTCGCCACCGCATCAGGAAGCGAACGAACGCGATTCTCACCAAACCCGACACTGCGCGCTCCGCCAATTCCTGTCAACTCAGAGACGATCTCGCGCATGCGTTCGCGCTGAGGAACAGGGCTATGCAGTCTGAGGACAAATGAAATCATGCGGCCTAAAGCATCAGCCATAGCCATGACATCTGAACCAGACTTACCATTATTGATGAAGACTTCAAAAGGCTGATTGTTCTCGTCATGATTAATGGTGACATACATTCTCCCAATCGGACTATCTGCCTTGTAGGTCGTGCCTGAGAGGACCATGGGACGAGGGACACGTGGAGTGACAGGAACAACAGGCTTTTCTTGTGCTGAGCTTGCGGAAGCATCCTTTTTCTCAGGCAAACGCTCAAGTACTCCCATACGTGAGCCATCGCGCATATAGGTGATTCCCTTCAAGCCATAATCGTAAGCAAACATGTAGAGATCTTTGACGTCCTGGACAGTATGGGTGCTAGGAGCATTCACTGTTTTGGAGATTGAGGAATCAATATATTCCTGGGCGACAGCTTGGACTTTGACATGCTCAACAGGCGTCAGATCGTTGGCCGAGACAAAATAATCTGGCCTCTCCTCGCCAACGTGTGCCTTGCGCCATTCATCAAAAAGAGGATGATACATGATCTCTTCCCCGCCCCGCCATTTACGACGGAAGGTAAATTCATAGACTGGCTCAACACCGCTTGAAACACCTGAGACCAAAGACGTAGTACCTGTGGGAGCAATAGTAAGAAGAACAGCATTGCGAATGCCGTTCTCAGCGATCTTCTGACGAATAGCTTTGGGTAAGTTCTTAACGAAGTGAGCGTTCAAATACTTGTCCTTATCAAAATGTGGAAAAGCACCTTTTTCTTTTGCCAACTCAGCACTCGCATCGTAAGCATTATCTCTGAGAGTTTTAAAGATCTTTTCAATAACGGGAATTGATTTGTCAGAACCATACGGCAACTTCATTTTGATAAGAGCGTCACCAAGCCCCATGATGCCAAGACCGGTTCGACGGATATCTTTGGCACATTCTTCATTTTCTTTAAAGAAGTAGTACGTTTGATCAATGACATTATCCAGCATACGCATCGCCACGCGCACGTCTTTGCCAAATGACTCGAAATCAAATTGTTCATCGGTGACGTAGGCTGCCAAGTTCATTGCGCCTAAGTTACAGACAGCCCAGGCACCCAACGGCTGCTCACCACAGGGATTGGTCGCAATCAGGCGCTCAAAATAATAGGTGTTGCTGCGCTTGTTGGATCGCTCCATGAAATGAAGACCAGGCTCAGCCGACTGCCAGGCGGCTGTGCAGATCAGATCCCATAATTCTTTGGCTTTGATCGTCTTGTAGACAACGACTTTTTTA
>DASZRR010000098.1:0-2135 GCA_035549055.1 Patescibacteria group bacterium
CATTGCAGCCTCCTTGTGTTAATGAAGTAAGTTGTGCTTTGACGATATAGCGTTGCTGAGAGAAGAACCCATCACAAGTGACAAGAGTCAACGTGGGATTGCTAGTTGGATAAAAAGTTTCCACGTTAGTTGGATCAGAGACCGTTGTAGAGGTGACTTTGTAGGTCGCGATTTTATTATCAGCTGTCTTGATAGTAATACTATCGCCAATCTCGAGCACTTTGATACGGGTAAATGCATCTGCTCTATCATGGCCAAAAATTCCTACATTTCCACTTTTATTACTAACACGACTTGTTTCTAGGGCGTAGTTACCGACACCATCAGTTACTGCCCATGTACCCTGGTCGAGTTTGACTGAGACGACTGGCAAGTCAATGTCGGCTTTAGCAATGGTAATTTGTGTTGGAATACCCTGCGCTTCTTGAGGTACGTTGGATGAGCAACTGGTCTTCGTATCTTTTGCAGCAAGAACAGCTGTATGATTCTCAGAAGAGAAGCGAGAAGCTACCGAATTAGCGGCTCCAAATAACTGGACTGAACTTATGCCAACCACAAGAGCTCCTGCAGTGAGTAACTGCGCTTTTCTTTTTATTGTCTGTTTGTTTGTTTTCATAATTATTTCTTGCGAAGACTATTAATGATAAAACGACTAATAGTCCCAACAAGGACAACCAAACTAACCAAACTAACCAAAAATAAACCTGCAACAATCACGGGGCTAGTATTGTTGAGTAGCAACAATCCAGCGCCAGTTGTGGCAGGTAAGATATTTGCAGCGCCAAGTATAGCACCTTTTCCGTAATCTGTCATCTAGTAACCTCCTTTTCCATAATTAGTTCCTCGTCCCCCAGGCTACTGAGTAGCCGATTTTCTGGAAAGACTTCTTGCCGGTTCGCTCCAAATGCAGCATCAATGGCATATATTTGACAGCAAAATGAATAAAAATGTTAAAGGCAAAAAAGATATATGACCCCAACAGAATAGTGCTGAGAATATTGCTATAAGCAAATTCTGGGAAGAGAGACAGTTTGAGCAACCAATCGACCTTGTCTCGATCCTTGTAACTTAGAAGAGCAATTATGCTAAATGTAAAGCTGAGCAAAAATTGTAAAGTAGCAATTGCTAACAAGCTGATCACCAACCACGATGGTGTTGGAGTGTGCCGAGTAAAAATCAGTGAGAGAACGATAAGACTAAAAAGTGAGAGAAAAATAGCATGACCAACAAGATCTTGAAAAACTGGGGTAACTTTTCTCCAAAAATCCTTGACAACGATCAGGCCACCATAGCTCCAGCGGATGCGCTGCTTCCAAAGATCGCCAAGTGTCTCGGGGACCTCAGTCCAAGAAAGGGCTAAGGGTGCCATAGCCGCCTGCCAACCAGCATTTTTAATGCGAACAGTGATATCATAATCCTCGATAAGATTGTCGACTGCAAAACCTTTGACATCCATCAAAGCATCGTAACGGAAGGCAGATAACATCCCATGCATAACAAGCGGCCCTTGCAGAAATCCGTTATCTGCAATTCGAGTAATAGTAAAACCATGATATTCGAGTCCTTGAAGTCGGGTGAGGAGATTTTTGTTTTTATTACTTGCCCAGGCGCGTGAGCAGACAACCCCCATTTTCTTGTTGGAGAAAAGTATCTTGATCAATTCATAGACAGTGTTTTGCAAAATCACAACATCGTCATCAAAGGTGATAACAGCATCTGGCATGAGGGAAGATGAAGCAATATAGTCAATACCAAAGTTAAGAGCTGCTGCTTTTAGTTTTTTGTCAGGCGTTCGGATGATTGTAACGTTTTTATTTCTGAGACCTCTGATTTTTTTGAGAATTTTTTGACTTGCTAACGCTGTCGAGGGAGTGTGGTCGTCTATAACGACAACTTTCACATTGTTGTGAAAAACAACTAAATCCCTAACAAGCCTATAAGTAATGTCTTTAGGTTTGTATGTAGGAATAATAGCGACGATTTTTTTATCTTCAAAAACAAATCTTTTGCTGTCTAAATCTAGTGAATTGGGTACAAAAAAGTTAATGATATCTTTTACCACTTTTTGAGTCTTTTTGATAGTTTTGCTACGCATAATCTTGGGATTATACACTATAAGACTACAAATGTCTATA